>NZ_PIBN01000020.1:0-102515 GCF_002806655.1 Klebsiella sp. K-Nf6
GCGTTGAGCTAACCGGTACTAATGAACCGTGAGGCTTAACCTTACAACGCCGAAGGTGTTTTGGCGGAATTGAGAGAATTTTCAGCTCTGATACAGATTAATCGATGCGTCCGTGTGACGTGTTGATAAAACAGAATTTGCCTGGCGGCGATAGCGCGGTGGTCCCACCTGACCCCATGCCGAACTCAGAAGTGAAACGCCGTAGCGCCGATGGTAGTGTGGGGTCTCCCCATGTGAGAGTAGGGAACTGCCAGGCATCAAATAAAGCAGAAAGCTCAGTCGAAAGACTGAGCTTTTTGTTTTGTGTTAAAAAAGAACCCCGGGCCGAAAGGTGCGGGGTTTTTTTGCTGTGTGAGTATATCTCCCCGGTGGCGCTGCGCTTACCGGGGCTACAAACCGGGGCTGACAGGTAGCCCGGACAAGGTGCGCAGCACCGCCTCCGGGGAGGCCCCTGTCTGCCGATGCCATTCATTAAAGTCTGTGTTAAGAAGCAATCCCTACCGATAAACTGCTAATGCCTCTCTAACCAACTTGCAATAAATGTCGCGATCTGTGGAACATCATTTAAATCCAACTGCGGAAGTGATGTCGCGATCGGCACATCGCTGGCCACGGCGATGGTATGCTCATCAATCACCAACTCTTCTACACAATGGCCGCTGTTTTGCCGAAAAAGTAAGATCTTCGGCACGGGTTCATGTTTGAACCCCTCCACTAAAACCAGGTCCAGTTTGCTGGCATCCATTCGACTGACAAGCCACGTGAGGTCTAATTCCGGCGTCTCTGGCGTCTCCGTCATCAACGCCCAGCGCTGTTCACTGGCGACAATGGTCTGCGCAGCGCCCGCCTTACGTAATTCATAGCTATCTTTGCCGGGTTTATCGACGTCCATATCATGATGGGTATGTTTTATCAGCCCGGGACGCAGACCTCTGACGCACAGCTCAGGGATAAGACGCTTTAATAATGTTGTTTTTCCGGTACCGCTCCATGCGGCGATCGCCAGTAATGGGATCATGATGGCTCCTGCATCTGCTGCAAATCATCAAGCGTATTTACATTGATGAACGCTGATTTCACCTCGCTGAAGCTGACCGGATGTCCGCCGACCTGACGCATAAAGACCATTACCCGGCGTTCTCCACTGGTAAGGTAGGCCTCGAGGTCCGGGATGATTTGTCGATGCACGAGCGCAACGGCGGGATGATCCCGTTCGCCGTCATGGGCCCAAACGACCGGCGCAGCATCTTTCTGCTGTACAAAGCGCTCCACCAAAAAGGACGGAATGAACGGCGTGTCGCAGGGGCAAAAAACAAACCATGGACTTGTAACCTGCTGCATCACAGCAAGCATTCCGGCCAGTGGTCCCTGATAATCCTCCTGTATATCTCTAAAGACCGGATATCCGCTGGCACGCCACTGTTCAAGATGACGGTTGGCGCTAATGACTAACGCATCAACCTGCGGGGCTAATGCCTCTGCGACGTGACGCCAGAGAGGACGTCCATTGAGCAGCTGTAATCCTTTATCAATGCCGCCCATTCGCGTGGCTCTGCCGCCAGCCAGCACGACGCCGGTTATCGCCTCGCTTTGCATATGAATATCGCCTCTTTCATTGTGGGATTGACCCTGTTAACTTGTCCCTATCAAGAGTAAGGAGCATGACCATGAAATGTAAACGTCTGAATGAAGTAATTGAACTCCTCCAGCCTGCCTGGCAGAAAGAGCCTGAACTGAATCTGATGCAATTTTTGCAGAAACTGGCGAAAGAGGCCGGCTATGATGGCGAACTGAGCGATCTTTCCGACGATATTCTGATCTATCACCTGAAGATGCGTGACTCTTCTAAAGATGCCATCATCCCTGGTATTCAGAAGGATTATGAAGAGGACTTTAAAACCGCACTGCTGCGCGCCCGCGGGGTAATAAAAGAGTAAAAGGTTGTAAGCGCTGCCGCGTAAAGTGCAATGAGATGATATCCTGAACTATTCGTACGATTATCGGATGTCAGGATGCACGGTAAGGCTTTTACTTTTCAGACGCTTCGCCCGGATACCATTATCGATGGGTTATTCGATCTGGGTATGCGGGTGGACTCCGGTCTCACTCCGCTAAACAGCTATGAGAACCGCGTTTATCAGTTCCAGGACGAAGAGCGCCATCGCTATGTGGTAAAGTTCTATCGTCCTGAGCGCTGGTCCGCAGAACAGATCCTTGAAGAACACCTGTTTGCGCTTCAGCTTGTAGAAGATGAAGTGCCCGTTGCTGCGCCGCTCTTATTTAACGACAGTACGCTTCATCAGCATCAGGGATTCTACTTTGCCGTTTTCCCAAGCCTTGGTGGTCGTCAGTTCGAAGCGGATAACCTTGATCAAATGGAATGGGTTGGCCGCTATCTGGGGCGCCTGCACCAGACTGGCCGCAAACAGCGCTTTACTGCCCGCCCGGAAATTGGCGTGCAGGAGTACCTGCTGGAACCGCGCCAGGTGTTTGAACAGGCGACGCTTATCCCCTCTGGCCTGAAGGCCGATTTCCTGAAGGCGACCGATAAACTCATTGCTGCCGTCATGGAGCAATGGCACGGCCGCGGGAACACGTTACGCCTGCACGGTGACTGCCATGCGGGTAATATCCTCTGGCGCGACGGGCCACTGTTTGTCGACTTAGACGATGCGCGAACCGGCCCGGCGATTCAGGATCTGTGGATGCTGCTTAACGGCGATAAGTCTGAACAGCGTATGCAGCTAGAGACCATCGTCGAGGCCTATGAGGAATTCAGCCCCTTTAACAGCGATGAAATCGCGCTAATTGAACCTTTACGCGCTATGCGGCTGGTTTATTATCTGGCGTGGTTGCTCAGACGCTGGGACGATCCCGCTTTCCCGGTCAATTTCCCCTGGTTAACCGGGGAGGATTACTGGCGGGGGCAGACGTCGACTTTTCTTGAGCAGGTGAAGGTTCTACAGGAACCCCCGCTTCAGTTAACGCCAATGTATTAATGTGATATATCCAGGAGAGAGTAAATCATGAAAAAAGTTTGGCTGGCGCTGGCTGGTATGATTCTGGCTTTTAGTGCATCCGCTGCCCAGATCACCGATGGCAAGCAGTACATCACCCTTGATAAGCCGATTGCTGGCGAGCCGCAGGTGCTCGAGTTCTTTTCATTCTACTGCCCGCACTGCTACCAGTTTGAAGAAGTGCTGCATGTTTCTGACAATGTGCGTCAGAAACTGCCGGAAGGCACCAAAATGACCAAATACCACGTTGAGTTCCTGGGCCCTCTGGGCAAGGATCTGACGCAGGCATGGGCGGTGGCCATCGCGCTGGGCGTTGAAGATAAAATTACTGCGCCGATGTTCGAAGCCGTGCAGAAAACCCAGACCGTGCAGAGCGTGGCTGACATTCGTAAGGTGTTCGTCGATGCTGGCGTGAAAGGGGAAGACTACGATGCCGCATGGAATAGCTTCGTGGTGAAATCTCTGGTCGCTCAGCAAGAGAAAGCTGCAGCCGATCTGCAGCTGCAGGGGGTACCGGCTATGTATGTTAATGGTAAATACCAGCTGAACCCGCAGGGGATGGACACCAGCAATATGGATGTCTTCGTCGCTCAGTATGCGGATACCGTGAAGCAACTGGTAGAGAAGAAATAAAAAAAAACGCCGGTCACTGACCGGCGTTACTTTAGCTGTTCTGGCAGTGACTACCTTTCTTTGCCCTGCATGATGTCAGTCAACTGACGGTCTTTCTCTTCCCATAGCCCATTCAGCCAGCGCTGGAAGCCGCGCTTAAAGTTCTTATCGTTAACGTAATCGCCGTGCAGCTCTTCACCAATAGGGACCAGATTGATTCGTACTACAATGCGCGTCAGGCGGCCGCTCAGCATGTCGTAAAATGGCCTTGTATTGTTCTCCGGGTAGCACAGCGTGACATTCAGTAGTTTATCGAACTGCGAACCGAGTACGTTGAGCGCCATGGCGATGCCTGCCGCTTTAGGCGGTAGCAGGTTATCGTAAGGCGAGCGCGTCTCGCGTTTTTTGGCTTCGGTAAAACGCGAGCCTTCCACGAAATTGACGATAGTCGTCGGATGCGCACGGAATTTTTCACACGAACGGCGGGTGGTTTCGACATCTTTACCGCGTCGTTCTGGATGTCTAATAAGGTAACTGCGCGAATAGCGGCGCATAAAGGGCATATCCAGCGCCCAGCAGGCGAGGCCGATGAAGGGTACCCATGCCAGCTGCTGTTTAAGGAAGTACTTATTCATCGGAATATGCTTGCGGAACAGCACGCACAACACCACGATGTCTGCCCAGCTATGGTGGTTACTGATCAGCAGATACCAGTTCTTTTTATTTAAGCCTTCCAGACCCTCGACGTCCCATTTAAGCCAGGGATTGAGATACAACAGCAGCGCCAGCCCTTCGCACCAGCAATACATCATAAAATTGCAAAAAACAGATATAGATCGCCATACCGCTGGAATGGGAACCAGCAGTTTAATCAGCCCGGCGACGATGATCGGTACAGAGCAGATAATGGTGACTAAGATGGTTAAGGCGATACTCAGCGGAAGTGTTATCGCAGCGAGTAATCTCGACATAGTTAGTTTATTCAGAAAGTTAGGCTGACAAAGAGCGCCTTTAAGCTGCGCAAGGGGCTGATTTTACCAGAAAACGCGGTAAATAACGGATCTTACGAGAACAGAAAAAAACAAGGATCTTCTATCCACATGGAACATTGGGTCATCAAATTGATGCCATGTTCACCGATATGTTTTTAATTGGCTGATATATAAAGAGTAATAGTATTTATTCGTTTTTTTTCAGGGGCGGATAAGCTGATGTTGTAAAACTATGCACAAAGTTATCCACAAACAAAGTTGTCCGGCGATCGCGACGATCGTCGAATCTTTTCCACGAAATGTGGGAAAAATTCAGGATTTCATGCCCGTCTGTGGCATCCTTTATCCATAATCTGATAAACAGGCACGGAAATTATGGTTCAGATCCCAGAAAACCCTCTCATCCTCGTTGACGGCTCATCCTATCTTTATCGGGCGTATCATGCGTTTCCGCCGCTGACTAACAGCGCAGGGGAGCCGACCGGGGCCATGTACGGCGTACTGAATATGCTGCGCAGTTTGATCCTGCAGTATCAGCCGTCTCATGCCGTCGTGGTCTTTGATGCGAAAGGGAAAACCTTCCGTGATGAATTGTTCGAACACTACAAGTCCCACCGCCCGCCGATGCCGGACGATCTGCGTGCGCAGATCGAGCCTTTGCATAAGATGGTGAAAGCGATGGGGCTGCCGCTGATGGCGGTTCCGGGCGTCGAAGCCGACGATGTGATAGGCACCCTGGCACGGGAAGCAGAAAGGGCGGGCCGTCCGGTGCTGATCAGCACCGGTGATAAAGACATGGCTCAGCTGGTGACGCCGGGGATCACCCTGATCAATACCATGACTAACACTATCCTCGGACCGGATGAGGTCGTCACCAAGTATGGCGTCCCGCCGGAGCTGATTATCGATTTCCTGGCACTGATGGGCGATTCCTCGGATAACATTCCCGGCGTGCCGGGCGTGGGTGAGAAGACCGCCCAGGCGCTGCTGCAAGGCCTTGGCGGCCTTGATACGCTGTATGCGGAACCGGAGAAAATTGCTGAACTGAGCTTCCGCGGCGCGAAAACGATGGCGGCGAAGCTGGAGCAGAACAAGGACGTGGCTTATCTCTCTTATCAGCTGGCGACCATTAAAACCGACGTCGAGCTGGAGCTCACGTGCGAAGAGCTGGAGGTGCAACCGCCGGCGGCTGACGACCTGCTGGCGCTGTTCAGGCAGTACGAATTTAAGCGCTGGACAACCGACGTTGAGGCCGGGAAATGGCTGCAGGCCAAGGGCGGCAAACCGGCCGCGAAACCTGCAGAGCCTGCGGCAGCGGCACAAGCAGAAGCAGAGGATGAACCGGCCTCCGCCCTTTCAGCAGAGCACTATGTCACTATCCTTGATGAGGCCACGCTGGTCACCTGGATCGATAAGCTGAAGCAGGCGCCGCTCTTTGCCTTTGATACGGAAACCGACAGCCTGGATAACATCTCCGCCAATATGGTCGGTCTTTCATTTGCGGTTGAGCCGGGCGTGGCCGCCTATGTTCCCGTGGCGCATGATTATCTTGATGCACCGGATCAGATCCCCCGCGAGCGCGTACTGGCGTTGCTTAAACCGCTGCTGGAGGATGAGAAGCTGCTCAAGGTCGGGCAAAATCTCAAATACGATCGCGGTATTTTGGCCAACTACGACATTGAGCTACGCGGGATTGCGTTCGATACCATGCTGGAATCCTACATTCTCGACAGCGTGGCGGGCCGTCACGATATGGACAGTCTTTCCGACCGCTGGCTGAAGCATAAAACCATTACCTTTGAAGAGATCGCCGGTAAAGGTAAGAACCAGCTCACCTTTAACCAGATTGCACTGGAGGAGGCTGGCCGCTACGCGGCGGAAGATGCCGACGTCACGCTCCAGCTGCATCTGAAGATGTGGCCGAAGCTGCAGCAGCATGAAGGTCCGCTGAATATCTTTAAGCATATCGAAATGCCGCTGGTGCCGGTGCTGTCTCGGGTTGAGCGCAATGGCGTGAAAATCGACCCTGCCGTGCTGCATGCGCACTCACAGGAGATCGCCCAGCGTCTGGTTGAGCTGGAGCAGCGCGCGCATGAGATTGCCGGGGAAGCGTTTAATCTCTCCTCCACTAAACAGCTGCAAACGATCCTGTTTGAGAAACAGGGTATCAAGCCGCTGAAGAAGACGCCGGGCGGCGCGCCGTCCACGTCTGAAGAGGTCCTGGAAGAGCTGGCGCTGGATTATCCGTTGCCGAAAGTGATTCTGGAATATCGCGGGCTGGCGAAACTGAAATCGACCTATACCGATAAACTGCCGCTGATGATTAACCCCAAAACGGGGCGCGTGCATACCTCCTATCATCAGGCGGTCACTGCTACCGGTCGTTTATCGTCTACCGATCCAAACCTGCAAAATATCCCAGTGCGTAACGAAGAAGGACGGCGTATTCGCCAGGCGTTTATCGCGCCGGAAGATTACGTCATTGTCTCAGCGGACTACTCGCAAATCGAACTGCGTATTATGGCGCACCTGTCGCGGGATAAAGGCCTGCTGACCGCTTTCGCAGAAGGGAAGGATATTCACCGGGCGACGGCGGCTGAAGTGTTTGGCTTACCACTGGACAGCGTCAGCAGCGAACAACGCCGCAGTGCGAAAGCCATCAACTTCGGTCTCATCTATGGCATGAGCGCCTTCGGCCTGGCCCGCCAGCTGAACATCCCGCGTAAAGAAGCACAGAAGTATATGGATCTTTATTTCGAGCGTTATCCGGGCGTCCTGGAGTATATGGAGCGCACCCGCGCTCAGGCGAAAGAGCAAGGGTACGTTGAAACGCTGGATGGCCGTCGACTCTATCTGCCGGATATTAAATCCAGCAATGGTGCCCGTCGCGCCGGCGCGGAACGTGCGGCGATCAACGCCCCGATGCAGGGGACGGCGGCGGACATTATCAAGCGGGCGATGATTGCTGTTGATGAATGGCTGCGGAAGGAGCAACCTCGCGTGCGGATGATCATGCAGGTTCACGATGAACTGGTCTTTGAAGTGCATAAAGATGAGCTCGATGCCGTGTCGAAAAAGATCCATGAACTGATGGAGAACAGCACTACGCTGGCGGTACCGCTGCTGGTGGAAGTCGGTAGTGGTGAAAACTGGGATCAAGCGCACTGAGTATACAAAGCGCAAAGCGATTTTCTGTAAGTAAGCAACATAACTTATAGCGTTTTGTGAGGATCATTTGAATTTGCTATGTAAATAGTGAAAAAAAACTACAAAAAATGCTTTATCCGTGAGCGAAAGAAGAGTAGAGTTAATCGCGTAGGGTACAGAGGTAAGATGTTCTATCTTTCAGACCTTTTACTTCACGTAATCGGATTTGGCTGAATATTTTAGCCGCCCCGGTCATTTATGACCGGGGCGTTTTTTATTGCGCGAAAGAAAAGTTTGATACAGTTAAAACCGCGTAATATGAACGTCCGGATAGGGCGCTACGCGCCGTTATCCGGAAAAAGCGGGGGTTACTCGGCGTCTTCGACGGCTTCTTGCGGCGGGATTTCGTTAAACCAGCTATCCAGCTTCTGTCGCAGCTTATCCACGCCAGATTTTTTCAGCGAAGAGAAAGGTTCAACCTGGACATCGCCATTGAAGGCCAGTACCGCTTCTCGCACCATATTCACTTGCGCTTTACGCGCGCCGCTGGCGAGCTTATCGGCTTTGGTCAGCAGGACCAGAACCTGAATATCACTTTCTACCGCCCATTCGATCATTTGTTGATCGAGATCTTTAAGGGGGTGGCGAATATCCATCAGCACCACCAGGCCTTTCAGGCACAGACGTTTTTCCAGGTACTCTCCCAGCGCACGCTGCCACTTGATCTTCATCTCTTCGGGTACTTGCGCATAACCATAGCCGGGCAGGTCAACCAGGCGTTTGCCATCGGCGACTTCGAACAGGTTAATCAGCTGCGTACGTCCAGGAGTCTTGGAGGTTCGCGCCAGGCTCTTCTGGTTGGTCAGCGTATTCAGCGCGCTGGATTTTCCCGCGTTGGAGCGGCCGGCGAACGCCACTTCAATACCGGTATCGGCAGGAAGATGGCGGATATCTGGCGCGCTAGTGACAAAGTGCGTCAGTTGATAATTCCAGTTGGTCAAGACGGTCGTCTCCGTTAAAACAGGCTATGGCAGGGATTATACCTGAACAGCAGAAAAAGGCTGTTTTTACCGCACACCGTTCCTGTAAGTAAAAACCATATGGTTTGTGAGACATTGACTATTCTTCGTATAGGACATACCTGAGAATAATAAGACGATAAAGATGTAATGCATTGAAAATAAAATGGTTATAAAAATAGAGAAATCTGAAAATGTTTTTTTAACGGCCTGGCTGGTTGTCGATTTTTGTCAACAGGGTAAAGTAATACATAACGGCGGGGATGCTGAAAGGATTAAGACTCAGGACGAGGGGTCAGGAAGCGCCAGGAGGCGAAGACCATAGGATAGTCAGGATGACGCGCGTCTTGGAGACGTTTCAAAGGGAAAAGGAAGAAACAGGGACCGTTGGACGCTAAGGGAAAGACAGGGTAAGTCGTTAGCGAACAGGGAAAGAAGAAGCCCGTTAAGGGTGGTCAGTGAGGAAAAAGGCGACAGAGTAATCTGTCGCCTTTTTTCTTTGCTTGCTTTCTGCTAGATTCCGCCTCAATTCTATACTGAATAATACTGTCTGAAGATTACACACCATGAAAAAACCGACATCCGCCACCCGTGGCAAATCCGGCCGCAAGTCGCGTGAAGAAATAAATCAGGAAGCTCGCGATCGCAAACGGCAGAAGAAACATCGTGGCCACGCGGCGGGAAGTCGCGCGAACGGCGGCGATGCGGCTTCAGCGGGCAAAAAACAGAGCCAGACGCAAGACCCACGCGTCGGTAGTAAAAAACCGATCCCGCTGGGCGTGAGCGAAAGCAGCACCCCAGCCCCCAAGCAGCATAAACCAAAGAGCGAGAAACCTATGCTTTCACCACAGGCTGAGCTGGAGTTGCTGGAGAATGATGAGCGCCTGGATGCGCTGCTGGAACGTCTGGAAGAGGGCGGCACCCTGAATGCTGAAGAGCAGAGCTGGGTGGACGCCAAACTGGATCGCATTGATGAGCTGATGCAGCAGCTCGGCCTCTCTTACGATGACGAAGATGAAGAAGAGGAAGAGCGTCAGGAAGATATGATGCGTCTGCTGAAGGGTGGAAACTAACATTTGCATCCCATCGGATTCCCGGTACTGCTTATAACCCTTCTGGTTATATGTTATCTGCTGTGGTTATTCGTTAAACTACGACGGTTGTCGCGGCGTCAGAAATGGCTGCGCAACCGGCTCATGACCCGCGGTGCGGTGAGGCCGGGACGGCGTACCCGTCGGCGGCACCATCGGAAGGAGTGAGCATGTCTGAGCAGATAATCGACTGGGATCTGGCCCTGATCCAGAAATATAACTATTCCGGGCCGCGCTATACCTCGTATCCCACCGCGCTGGAGTTTTCACCGCAATTCGGCGCGGCGGAATTCGAAGCCGCTGTGGCCCGTTATCCACAGCGGCCCCTGTCGCTGTACGTGCATATCCCTTTTTGCCATAAGCTGTGTTATTTCTGCGGCTGCAATAAGATAGTCACCCGCCAGCAGCATAAGGCCGATCAATATCTCGATGTCCTTGAACAGGAGATCATCCGCCGCGCGCCGCTGTTTGCCAGTCGCCAGGTTAAACAACTGCACTGGGGTGGCGGCACACCAACCTATCTCAATAAGGCGCAAATCAGTCGCCTGATGAATCTGTTGCGCAGCCACTTCCATTTCAGCGCGGAAGCCGAAATCTCCATTGAGGTCGATCCACGTGAGATCGAGCTGGATGTCCTCGATCATTTACGCACCGAGGGTTTCAACCGCCTGAGTATGGGCGTGCAGGACTTCAATAAAGAGGTTCAGCGTCTGGTTAACCGTGAGCAGGACGAAGCGTTCATCTTTGATTTGCTCAACCATGCGCGGGAGATTGGTTTTACCTCGACCAATATCGACCTCATCTACGGCCTGCCGAAGCAAACGCCGGAGAGCTTTGCCTTTACCCTGCAAAAGGTCGCTGAGCTCAATCCTGACCGCCTGAGCGTGTTTAACTATGCGCATCTGCCCACGCTCTTTGCCGCACAGCGGAAAATTAAAGATGCCGATCTGCCCTCCGCTGAACAGAAGCTGGAGATCCTGCAGGAGACCATCGGTTCACTGACGGCGGCAGGCTATCAGTTTATCGGCATGGACCACTTTGCTCGCCCAGACGATGAATTAGCGGTCGCGCAACGTCACGGCATACTGCACCGCAATTTCCAGGGCTACACCACCCAGGGGGATACCGATCTGCTGGGAATGGGCGTTTCGGCGATCAGCATGATTGGCGACAGCTACGCTCAGAACCAAAAAGAGCTGAAGCAATACTACCAGCAGGTGGCAGAGCAAGGGGACGCCCTGTGGCGCGGGATCGCGTTAACCCGTGATGACTGTTTACGTCGTGACGTGATTAAGGCGTTGATCTGTAATTTCCGTCTGGATATTGAGGCAGTAGAGGCGCAGTGGGATGTGGATTTTCAGTCTTATTTTGCGGAAGACCTGAAGCTACTGGCGCCGTTGGCGCATGACGGGCTGGTGGCTGTGGATGATAAGGCCATTCAGGTGACGGCGAAAGGCCGCCTGCTGATCCGCAACATCTGTATGTGCTTTGACGCGTATCTACGGCAAAAGGCTCGGATGCAGCAGTTCTCACGGGTCATTTAATGTTTTTCCCCTCTCCGACGGGAGAGGGGGAACAATTAGCTGAACAGCCCGACCAGCGCAGCGCACAGAACGGCTGCGACTGCCGTCTGTGGCGTGTGACTCGCAGCGGCGCCGCTCGATATCATACTCACCAGTGATTCAAACATGATGCTCTCCCGTAATGCCGGGCACGATCATACTCAACTCATCGGAACAGTAAAGTACAAAATAGCAGCACTTTGCGCTGAACGGCTAATTTTCATCATGCCGTTAATCACTACTCCATTCCCAGCTCTTTTAGCTTACGCGTCAGGGTATTACGACCCCATCCCAGCAGGCGTGCGGCTTCCTGCTTGTGACCTTGCGTGTGGCGCAGGGCGGTTGTCAGCAGCGTGCGTTCCATTTCGGGTTGCGCTTCTGAGAGCAGATTTTGATGACCGGAGCGCAGCGCCCGATCGGCCCACTGACCCAGCAGCGTCGCCCAGCTATCGGGCTGCATCTGCGTCGGGCTGTCCGGAACCGTGGTCTCAAACAGTTCGCTCGGCAGATCCTGCGTCAGCACTTCCTGGCCGGCGGCCATCACGGTGAGCCAGCGACAGGTATTTTCCAGCTGACGGACGTTGCCAGGCCACGCCAGGCGAGTCAGCGCTGTCTCCGTTTCCGGATGCAGCTGTTTGGCTTCAACGCCGAGCTCGCGGGCGGCTATCTGCAGAAAATGGCGAGCCAGACGTGGAATATCTTCCCGGCGCTCGCGCAGCGGCGGTAAATGCACCCGGATCACGTTCAGGCGGTGGAATAAATCTTCACGGAATTTCCCCTCCTGCACGCGCTGTTCCAGGTTCTGGTGGGTGGCGGCGATGATCCGCACATCAACCTTCACCGGCGCGTAGCCGCCCACGCGATAAAACTGGCCATCCGCCAGCACACGCAGCAGACGAGTCTGCACATCAAGCGGCATATCGCCAATTTCATCCAGGAATAGCGTGCCGCCGTCAGCCTGTTCGAAGCGTCCCTGGCGGACGGTATTGGCGCCGGTAAAGGCCCCTTTTTCATGGCCGAACAGCTCGGACTCAATCAGGTCCTTGGGGATTGCTGCCATATTGAGCGCGATAAACGGCGCTTTTGAACGTGGACTATGACGATGCAGGGCGTGAGCGACGAGCTCTTTACCGGTCCCGGATTCGCCATTGATCAGCACGCTGATGGATGAGCGCGACAAGCGGCCAATAATGCGAAAGACATCCTGCATAGCCGGCGCTTCGCCGATGATATCGGCGGTTGGGCTGCTTATCGGCGCATTTCGCGGCTGCTGCTGCTCCTGGTAGTGGCTTATCGCCCGGTCGACCAGGGCGACGGCTTCATCAATATCAAAAGGTTTGGGCAGATAATCAAACGCGCCTTGCTGATAAGCGCTGACCGCAGCGTCCAGATCGGAATGCGCGGTCATTATGATGACCGGAAGCATTGGATGACGTTGCTTAATCTGTTTGAGCAGCGCCAGACCATCCATTCCCGGCATACGGATATCTGACAGCAGTACATCCGGGGTTTTGGTGGTGAGGGCATCTAGCACCTCATTGCCGCTTTCGAACGTTGTGCAGCTCAAGCCGGCTCCGGTGAGCGCGCGTTCAAGCACCCAGCGGATGGAGCTATCGTCATCAACGATCCAGGCTATCCCTCGTTGCATAAACACCTCTACTTCCGAATAGGCAGGTATACCGAAAATTCGGTATGACCCGGCCAGCTGGTGAATTCAATTTTGCCGGAGTGCTGATCGATAAGGCTGCGGGCAATAGATAAGCCCAGGCCGGTACCGCCTTCGCGACCGCTGACCATCGGATAAAACAGCGTATCCTGGAGATGGGGCGGAATACCCGGGCCATTATCTTCAACGTCAATACGTGCGGCGAGGCGATAACGCACCCCGTGCAGCGTCAGCTGGAAAGCGGTGCGGGTGCGGAGAACAATTTCACCCCCTTCCGGCCCCAGCGCCTGCAGCGCATTACGGACGATGTTCAGCAACACCTGTTCAATTTGATCCGGGTCGTGGGGCAGCTCTGGTAGGCTGGGGTCGTAATCACGGATTAACTTCACGTTGTCCGGTAACTCCATGGAGACCAGTTTCACTACCCGCTCGGCGACTTTATGGATACTTTCAGTAACGTGCATGCCCGGATGCTGTGGCCCAAGCAGGCGATCGACCAGATTTCTCAGCCGGTCAGCCTGCTCGATGATCACTTTGGTATATTCCGTGAGCGCCGGGTCGGGCAGGGCTTTGCTGAGCAGCTGTGCCGCGCCGCGCAGGCCACCTAACGGGTTTTTTATCTCATGTGCCAGGCCGCGGACCAGATCGCGGGCGGCGACCTGCTGTGCGTGCTGCAGTTGCTCCTGGCTCAGGCGGCGCTGGTTATCCATCGGCGCCATTTCCAGCAAAATAAAGCCTTCCGGTAGCCGCTGGGCGGTCAGAGACAGGATGTGTGAGCGGCCATCGATAACCAGCGTGACTTCGTTATCGGTAAAACCCTGGCCCGCCTGCAGACTCTCCTGCATCAGCCCAATATTCAATGAGAAATAGCTCAACAGCTCAGGTAACGGGGTGCCAAACAGCTTGCGTGAACTCTGCGCCAGCAGCTGCTGCGCCGCAGGGTTGGCAAAGTGCACCGCCAGGTCATCATCGACCAGTAAGATACTGTTGATTAGAGAGTTAAGGATCTGCCCAGCATCGGGCAGTGTGCCTGTTGCCATTCGACAGTCTCCTGAAAATGAGTGCACCAATTTAGTGCAGTATAGCTTTTTATCGGTAAAAAGCTCGCGAGATCAGCGTGTTGGTGGAGAAAAAAGCCCATCCTGAGATGGGCTGAAAGTTTCCACGGCAACAAAATATCCCGGGCATCCCGCGCCACAACACGACATACCCTGGATTTACAGCAAAATTAGACGCTGTAGTACAGTTCGAACTCAACCGGATGCGGAGTCATGCGTACGCGGTCGTTCTCTTCCAGACGCAGGGCGATGTAAGCATCGATAGCGTCATTGGTGAACACGCCGCCAGCCGTCAGGAACTCGCGGTCAGCATCCAGGGCCTGCAGGGCTTCTTCCAGAGAACCAGCAACCTGCGGGATCTCTTTCGCTTCTTCCGGCGGCAGGTCGTACAGGTTTTTGTCCATTGCTTCGCCCGGATGGATTTTGTTCTTGATACCATCAAGGCCAGCCATCAGCAGCGCTGCAAAGCACAGGTACGGGTTGGCAGCCGGGTCCGGGAAGCGCACTTCGATACGACGCGCTTTCGGAGAGGTCACCACCGGGATACGGATGGAGGCAGAGCGGTTACGCGCAGAGTAAGCCAGCATAACCGGCGCTTCGTAACCCGGGACCAGACGCTTGTAGGAGTTGGTGGTCGGGTTCGCCAGGGCGTTAATCGCTTTAGCGTGTTTGATTACGCCGCCGATGTAGAACAGCGCCTGCTCAGACAGACCTGCGTATTTGTCGCCGGAGAACAGGTTAGTCCCGTTTTTCGCCAGAGACATATGGCAGTGCATGCCGGAGCCGTTGTCGCCGAACATTGGTTTCGGCATGAAGGTCGCGGTTTTACCGAAGCGGTGAGCGACGTTGTGAACAACGTATTTGTAAATCTGAATTTCATCCGCTTTTTTGGTCATGGTGTTGAAGCGAGTTGCCACTTCGTTCTGACCTGCGGTTGCCACTTCGTGGTGGTGAGCTTCAACAACCAGACCCATCTCTTCCATGATCATACACATGGTGGAGCGGATATCCTGTGAAGAGTCTACTGGCGGAACCGGGAAGTAACCCCCTTTCACGCCTGGACGGTGACCTTTGTTACCGCCTTCGTATTTGGTGGAGGAGTTCCACGCACCTTCGATGTCATCGATCGCGACATGGGAGCCAGAGATAGAGGCGCCGAAGCGGACGTCGTCGAACAGGAAGAATTCTGGTTCTGGCCCGAACAGGACGGTATCAGCGATGCCGGTGGCGCGCAGGTACTCTTCAGCGCGTTTCGCGATGGAGCGCGGGTCGCGGTCATAGCCCTGCAGGGTGCCTGGTTCGAGGATATCGCAGCGGATGATCAGCGTCGGTTCTTCGAAGAACGGGTCAATGACCGCGGTGGAGGCGTCTGGCATCAGGACCATGTCAGATTCGTTGATACCTTTCCAGCCACCAATCGAGGAGCCATCAAACATTTTGCCTTCTTCGAAGAATTCGGCATTTACCTGATGAGACGGAATCGTGACGTGCTGTTCTTTACCTTTGGTATCGGTGAAGCGCAGATCGACAAACTTCACTTCGTGCTCGTTCAGCATCGTCAAAACGTGTTCAGCGGACATACTTAAACTCTCCCGGATTGGTCATTGTCGTCGTGGTAACGAAAACTTCATACTGCTTAAAAGTGGCGTTGTTGCCTTAAAAAATATAAAGCGAAATCTGTGCCAACTTTTAAATGCCCTATAAAACGCTGTATCATGCGCACCATAGTGCAAAAGGACTGCACCATGATGGAGATAATGCACCAAAATAGTGCCTCAGTGTGAACATTGAGCACCATTTTGGTGCAATTTTTGTTACGGTGCCCTTTTATCGCTCCGTGAAAGCGGTCACAAAGAAACTCTGCAATACTTGTTTGCGGAGGATGTTTGTGATCCTGTTCAGTCCTTCGCTTAATACGTGTACAATAACGCGCTATTTCTAATGCCTGAGGCAAAGTTGTGATCGAAAATCTGCGTAATATCGCCATCATCGCGCACGTTGACCATGGTAAAACTACCCTGGTTGACAAGCTGCTACAGCAATCCGGTACGTTCGACGCACGTACTGAAGCACAAGAACGTGTGATGGACTCCAACGATTTGGAGAAAGAGCGTGGGATTACCATCCTCGCTAAAAACACCGCAATCAAATGGAATGATTACCGTATCAACATCGTTGATACCCCAGGGCACGCCGACTTCGGAGGTGAGGTTGAGCGTGTTATGTCCATGGTTGACTCTGTGCTGCTGGTGGTCGATGCCTTTGATGGCCCGATGCCGCAAACGCGCTTCGTGACCAAAAAAGCTTTTGCCCACGGCCTGAAGCCGATCGTGGTCATCAACAAAGTTGACCGTCCGGGTGCCCGTCCGGACTGGGTTGTCGATCAGGTGTTCGACCTGTTCGTTAACCTTGATGCGACTGACGAACAGCTGGACTTCCCGATCGTTTACGCGTCCGCGCTGAACGGTATCGCGGGTCTGGACCACGAAGACATGGCTGACGACATGACCCCGCTGTATCAGGCGATTGTTGATCGCGTGCCGGCGCCGGACGTTGACCTTGACGGTCCGCTGCAGATGCAGATTTCCCAGCTGGACTACAACAACTATGTTGGCGTCATCGGTATCGGCCGCATCAAACGCGGTAAAGTGAAGCCGAACCAGCAGGTCACTATCATCGATAGCGAAGGCAAAACCCGTAACGGTAAAGTCGGTAAAGTTCTGACTCACCTGGGTCTGGAGCGTATCGAGAGCGACGTAGCCGAAGCTGGCGACATCATCGCGATCACCGGTCTGGGCGAGCTGAACATCTCCGACACCATCTGCGATCCGCAGAATGTTGAAGCGCTGCCGGCACTGTCCGTTGATGAACCGACCGTAACCATGTTCTTCAACGTCAACACCTCGCCGTTCTGCGGTAAAGAAGGTAAGTTCGTTACCTCTCGCCAGATCCTGGACCGTCTGAACAAAGAGCTGGTGCACAACGTGGCGCTGCGCGTTGAAGAAACCGAAGACGCTGATGCGTTCCGCGTTTCCGGCCGTGGTGAACTGCACCTGTCCGTTCTGATTGAAAACATGCGCCGTGAAGGTTTCGAGATGGCGGTTTCCCGTCCGAAAGTTATCTTCCGCGAAATAGACGGCCGTAAACAAGAGCCGTTCGAAAACGTGACGCTGGACGTCGAAGAGCAGCACCAGGGTTCTGTCATGCAGGCGCTGGGCGAGCGTAAAGGCGACCTGAAAAACATGAATCCAGACGGTAAAGGCCGCGTACGTCTCGACTACGTGATCCCAAGCCGTGGTCTGATCGGCTTCCGTTCAGAGTTCATGACCATGACTTCTGGTACCGGTCTGCTGTACTCCACCTTCAGCCACTACGACGACGTTCGTCCGGGCGAAGTGGGCCAGCGTAACAACGGCGTACTGATCTCTAACGGTCAGGGTAAAGCGGTTGCGTTCGCCCTGTTCGGTCTGCAGGATCGCGGTAAGCTGTTCCTCGGCCACGGCGCTGAAGTTTACGAAGGCCAGATCATCGGTATTCACAGTCGTTCTAACGACCTGACGGTAAACTGCCTGACCGGTAAAAAACTGACCAACATGCGTGCGTCCGGTACTGACGAAGCAACGGTTCTGGTTCCGCCGATTAAGATGACCCTGGAGCAGGCTCTGGAGTTCATCGATGACGACGAACTGGTAGAAGTGACCCCTACGTCTATCCGTATCCGTAAACGTCACCTGACTGAGAACGACCGTAAACGCGCAATGCGCGGTGCAAAAGAAGAGTAATTTTTCTTCTTGTTGTTCGCTAAACCCCGCCTCTTCGGCGGGGTTTTTTTATGGGTGGTCTCTGCCTGTCGTCGCGCTATTTCCGGGTTGCCGAGAGAGATCGGTCACATTTATACCTAAAGTTTGTGTGAGGAATTGCTTTCTTTTTTTGCGGAAGAGTAAGATGAACTATCTGGTTTAAACCAAATGGATTAAACAATGACTGAAAATCTCTCCACTGTTGAAAATGCGAAAGAGAAACTGGATCTGTGGCTTAAGCAAGGGCTGACGGCTGCGGGGGGAAAACTGCCTTCTGAAAGAGAGCTTGGTGAGCTGCTGGGCATCAAACGCATGACGCTGCGTCAGGCGCTGCTCAGCCTGGAAGCGGAATCGAGGATTTTTCGTAAAGACCGTAAAGGATGGTTTGTCGCCCAGCCGCGTTTTAACTATAGCCCTGAGCTCTCAGCGAGCTTTCAGCGAGCCGCCATTGAGCAGGGCAGAGAACCCTCATGGGGCTTTAATGAAAAACAGCGAACCCGAGACTATCCCGACGTTGCTAAACCCCTGATGGATGTTATTCCGTCTGATGATTTATATCTGGTAACCGGCTGGGGAGCGCTGGAAGGGCATAAAGTTTTCTACCACGAGACCTTTATCAACCCTAACGTCGCGCCAGATTTTATTGACCGGTTGAAGAACCAGTCTTTTTCCTCCGTCTGGGAGCGTGAATATCATAAGCCAGTGGTGATTAAAAAACTGGCTTTTAGACCCGTCAGAATGTCGGGCGATGTGAGCAAATTCATCGGCGGCTCTGCAGGTCTGCCGGCTATTCTGATAGAAAAACACCGTGCCGATAGTGCAGGTAATATTGTGCAGATAGATCTCGAATACTGGCGATTTGAGGCTGTGGATCTCTTTATTAACTTGTAGGTATTTTATGGTCACTAAAGATAACGCCGGGAAGATCCTTTCCCGTATTGATAACATACCACTCTACCTTCATGCCTATGCCTATCATTTGAATATGCGGCTTGAACGTATTTTACCTAATGATTTGCTGGCCATCGCAGATAGCCTGCATTTAAAAGGGGTAAAAATACATGTTCTTGATGGCGAGCGCTACTCGCTGAGCAATATGAATGATATCCAGTTAGCCGAGTTTGGAGATAAAGCAAAATCGTTGCAACTGGATATTCATATCGAGACCAGCGCCTCCGATAAACAAACAATCGATCAGGCCGTCACTATCGCTTTAAAAACAGGCGCATCATCCGTTCGCTTTTATCCTCGTTATGAAGGACATTTGCACGACGTTATTGAAAAAATTTCCACCGACATTCAATACATTAAACAAGCATATAGCCATACTGGCCTGACGTTTACCCTTGAGCAACATGAAGATCTGAAAAGCGTTGAACTGGTGAATTTAATTAAACACAGCGAAATGCCAACGTTATCGCTTCTTTTTGACTTCGCCAATATGATCAACGCCAATGAACGACCTCTTGAGGCGTTAGCGTTGATGTCACCTTACATTACGCAGGTTCATATTAAAGACGCCTGTATTATTGCTGAGAACGGTGGACTTGGGCATCGGGCCTGTAACTCAGGCCAGGGCGATATGCCATTTAAGGCGCTGCTGACGAAATTAATTTGTCTCGGCGATGACCAGCCGCAGGTCATGGCGTACGGCCTGGAAGAGGAGGTGGATTACTATGCACCCCCGTTCCGTTTTGCAACGGAAGGTGACAACCCGTGGATCCCGTGGCGGCAAATGAGCGAAACTCCGCTACCTGATGCTGACCAGCTTGAAGAGCGGCTGCTGAAAGAAAAGCAGGATGCAATTGCGCAGCTGAAATATGTCGAAGATACATTGCAAATAATAAAAGACGAAGCGCTTACCGTGCTGGCACACTAAATTTATCGATAATTCGTTATACCGGATCATCATTTTTAATAAATGATGATGGTCTGTTATCTTCCTTAAACCAAATGATGTTAAATCATTAGGGGATCCTATGCTCACAAAAAAGAAATGGGCTATATTCAGTTTATTAACCTTGTGCGGCGGCACCATTTATAAACTGCCCTCACTGAAAGATGCCTTTTATATTCCAATGCAGGACTATTTTCATCTGACTAATGGCCAGATAGGTAATGCCATGTCGGTGAACTCAGTGGTGACCACGATTGGTTTTTTCCTGTCAATTTACTTTGCCGATAAGCTTCCTCGCCGTTACACCATGTCGTTGTCACTGATTGCAACAGGTTTATTAGGGATCTATCTGACGACGATGCCTGGATATTGGGGAATTCTCTTCGTTTGGGCCTTATTTGGCGTTACCTGCGATATGATGAACTGGCCGGTGCTATTAAAGTCGGTAAGTCGGCTGGGCAACAGCGAACAACAGGGGCGGTTATTTGGCTTCTTTGAAACCGGGCGGGGGGTTGTCGACACGATTATTGCCTTCTCTGCTTTAGCTATTTTTACCTGGTTTGGTAGCGGTTTGCTGGGTTTTAAAGCCGGGATCTGGTTCTATGCTCTCATCGTGATTGTTGTCGGGATCATGCTGTTTTTTATGTTGAAAGAAAAGGATGAGGATGCGCCTGAGAAAGCTATCACCGAGAGCGCCACAGAGAAAAGTAGCATCTCTTCGGTATTAAAAGATAAAACCATTTGGCTCATCGCGTTTAACGTCTTCTTCGTTTACGCCGTTTACTGTGGACTCACTTTCTTTATCCCCTTCCTGAAAAATATCTACCTGTTGCCAGTAGCGCTGGTGGGCGCCTACGGCATCATTAATCAGTATTGTTTAAAAATGGTTGGCGGACCGATTGGTGGCCTGATAGCCGATAAAATTCTTAAGTCGCCAAGCAAATATCTCTTTTATACCTTCTGTGTGAGTACCCTGGCCTTAGTGGCGTTAATATTGCTGCCCCATGAAAGTATGCCGGTCTATCTGGGTATGATTTGCACTCTGGGATTTGGTGCAATTGTGTTTACGCAGCGAGCGGTATTCTTTGCCCCGATCGGTGAAGCAAAAATCGCTGAAAACCGGACCGGCGCAGCCATGGCGCTGGGGAGCTTTATCGGTTATGCGCCGGCCATGTTCTGCTACAGCCTGTATGGCTACATTCTTGACCTCAACCCAGGTCTGGCAGGCTACAAGATAGTCTTTGGTATCATGGCGGGCTTTGCGCTCTGTGGCGCGTTCGTCTCGGTCATGTTAGTGAAACGAATTAGCGGTGGCAGGAAAATGCTGCGCGCTGCGACGGAATAACCTCCCGTCTCATTCTGTTTATTCAAAGCCGCGTTATGCGGCTTTGTTCGTCAGTGGCTGGCGGCCCACGCGGTTGTTTCAGGTTTATACATAGTCAAACCTCATCTTTCCCGCTAAAGTTAATTTTCCACGGCGCGGAAGGAGACAAAAATGCTCTATATCTTTGATTTAGGTAATGTGATTGTCGACATTGACTTCAACCGGGTATTGGGAACCTGGAGTGATTTAACCCGCATCCCGCTGGCGACGCTAAAGCAGCATTTCACCATGGGAGAGGCTTTCCACCAGCATGAGCGTGGCGAGATCAGTGATGAAGACTTTGCCGCCGCCATGTGCCATGAAATGAATATGTCCCTCAGTTATGAGCAATTTGCTCACGGCTGGCAGGCGGTATTCGTCGCGCTACGCCCGGAGGTGATTACCATCATGCATAAACTTCGTGCCCAGGGGCATCGGGTGGTGGTGCTCTCCAATACCAACCGTCTTCACACCACGTTCTGGCCTGATGAATACCCGGAAGTGCGCGCTGCCGCCGATCGCATCTATCTGTCACAAGAGATGGGAATGCGTAAGCCTGAAGCGCAAATTTACCAGCGAGTACTGGAAGAAGAGGGATTTTCTGCCGCAGATACGGTCTTTTTTGATGATAACGTCGATAATATAGCAGGGGCTAATCGGTTGGGGATCACCAGTATTCTGGTGACCGGGAAGAAGACCATCCCTGATTATTTCGCGAATCAGCTATGCTAAAAACCGTTCATCAAAAATTACACCACCATACCCGGCCGCTGCTGGCGTGGCTTAAGCTGCTGTGGCGGCGCATTGATGAAGATCATATGACCACCCTGGCGGGAAACCTCGCCTATGTGTCATTACTTTCCCTGGTGCCGCTGATAGCCGTCGTGTTCGCGCTGTTTGCGGCCTTTCCCATGTTTTCCGAAGTCAGTGTGCAGATTCGCCATTTTATCTTCGCCAATTTCATTCCGGCGACGGGCGATGTGATTCAGGGGTATATCGAGCAGTTCGTGGCCAATTCCAGCCGCATGACCGCGGTAGGCGCGTTTGGCCTGATCGTCACTTCGCTGCTGCTGATGTACTCGATCGACAGCGCGCTAAACACCATCTGGCGCAGTACGCGCAGTCGCCCCAAAGTTTACTCCTTTGCCGTTTACTGGATGATCCTGACTCTTGGCCCGCTGCTGGCGGGTGCCAGCCTGGCGATCAGTTCGTATCTGCTGTCGCTGCGCTGGGCGAGCGATCTGGACGGCGTGATTGATAATCTGCTCCGCCTTTTCCCGCTGATCCTTTCCTGGGCGGCATTCTGGCTACTCTACAGTATTGTGCCGACCACCCAGGTGCGTAACCGCGATGCAGTGATCGGAGCGCTGGTGGCGGCGCTGCTGTTCGAGGCTGGTAAGAAAGCCTTTGCCCTCTATATCACCACCTTTCCGTCCTATCAGTTAATTTATGGCGTGATTTCGGTGGTACCGATTTTGTTCGTCTGGGTGTACTGGACCTGGTGTATCGTCTTGCTTGGCGCTGAAATTACTGTCACTCTCGATGAATACCGCAAACTTAAAACAGAAGAAACAGAACAACCATGATTGCATTAATTCAACGCGTATCCCGTGCAAGCGTTACCGTGGAGGATGAAGTGACGGGCGAAATTGGTCCGGGACTTCTGGTGCTGCTGGGGGTCGAAAAAGACGATGATGAACAAAAAGCGAATCGCCTCTGCGAACGCGTGTTGGGCTACCGCATCTTCAGCGATGCGGAGGGGAAAATGAACCTGAATGTTCAGCAGGCGGGCGGCAGCGTGCTGGTGGTTTCGCAATTTACGCTGGCGGCCGATACCGAGCGGGGGATGCGACCGAGTTTCTCGAAAGGCGCTGCCCCTGACCGCGCTGAGGCGCTGTATGAGTATTTCGTCGCCCGCTGTCGCCAGCAGGAAATGAACACCCAGACCGGAAGATTCGCTGCGGATATGCAGGTTTCTTTGGTCAATGATGGTCCCGTGACCTTTTGGTTGCAGGTATGACCCAGCTTCCGGGCAGGCTGCGGGTAACAAAAGAGAGTACGACTATGTATCACCTTCGTGTACCGCAAACAGCAGAAGAGTTAGAGAGCTACTATCAGTTCCGCTGGGAGATGCTGCGTAAGCCGCTGCATCAGCCAAAAGGATCGGAACGTGACGCCTGGGATGCGATGGCGCATCACCAGATGGTGGTGGATGAAGAAGGCAATCTGGTAGCCATCGGCCGGCTATATATCAATGCGGAAAATGAAGCCTCCATTCGCTTTATGGCCGTTCATCCCTCCGTGCAGGATAAAGGGCTGGGGACGCTGATGGCGATGACCCTGGAGTCGGTAGCGCGTCAGGAAGGGGTTAAGCGGGTCACCTGTAGCGCCCGCGAAGATGCGGTGGAGTTTTTCGCCAAGCTGGGCTTTGTGAATCAGGGGGAGATCACTACCCCAACCACCACGCCGATCCGTCATTTTCTGATGATTAAACCGATCGCGTCGCTGGACGATATTTTGCACCGCGGCGACTGGTGCGCACAGCTTCAGCAGGCGTGGTATCAGCATATCCCGCTGAGTGAAAAAATGGGCGTGCGTATTCAGCAGTACACCGGGCAGAAATTTATTACCACCATGCCCGAAGCGGGGAACCAGAATCCGCACCATACGCTGTTTGCCGGTAGCCTGTTTTCGTTAGCGACCCTGACCGGATGGGGGCTTATCTGGCTGATGTTGCGCGAGCGGCATCTGGGAGGCACCATCATTCTGGCGGATGCGCATATTCGTTACAGTCAGCCCATTAGCGGCCGCCCCAGCGCCATCGCCGACCTGGGTTCGCTGAGCGGCGATCTCGACCGTCTGGCGCGTGGGCGTAAGGCCCGCGTGCAAATGCAGGTAGAGCTTTTTGGCGACGAAAAGCAGGGCGCGGTTTTCGAGGGGATCTACATCGTGCTGCCGGCGAAGCCCTTTGGCTCGTATGAAGAGGGCGGCAACGAGGAAGAGTAAGCGCCCTCTGGCCGTTATCGTCCTGGCGATGCCACACGCCAGGCGATATCCCGCATAGCATCACGCGCGGCGTGGCTGACGCCCCCCAGCTGAAAGAAGCCGTGGATCACCCCCAGATAACGCTGACAGGAACTCTCCACCCCTTGCTCCGTCAGCCTTCGGTACAGCACTTCGCCCTCATCGCGTAAAGGATCGAACTCAGCTGTCAGAATATGCACCGGTGGCAGCCCGTTAAAATCTTCTCGCCAGAGTGGACTGGCATCCGGATGGTTTGCCGGCGTCGAGGCGAGGTACATTTCGTAGCCGCTCAGTAGCGTGTCCCGGGTAATCACATAGTCATCGCCATTGCTGAGGTAGCTCGCCATGCTGGCGGTGGGGTCGAGCATTGGATAAATCAGAATCAGTTGTGCAGGATGCCACGCCGCTTTCGCTTTCAGGCGCAGAGCCGTGACCAGGGCGAGATGACCTCCGGCGCTGTCGCCGGCCAGCGTGATGCGCGAGGCATCAACGCCAAGCTGCTTTGCGTGCTGGTGAATAATCGTAGCACCTCGTTCTGCATCATCGTGCGCCGCCGGAAAGGTATGCTCCGGCGCCAGGCGGTACTGCACAGCGATCACCCGGCAACCGCTGAACATGGCTAACTGACGGAGTTGGTTATCGTGGGTGGTAAAGCCGCCGCTGACAAAACAGCCGCCGTGGTAGTAGATAAGTGTGGGTAGCAGGCCGTCGGTAGTGGGCGGTGAAACGACGCGGAAGTGCATACCCTCCAGAGCGATATCCTCCACCCGCACTCGTGCTTCCGTCTCCCCGGCGAGTACCGCACTGGCGATATAGCCGGCCCTCCGATCATCAATATGCTGATCGCGTGATGACGGACGACCTGCCGCAATAAATGCCTCAACCCGCGAAGCAATCCCTTTTTCCAGCGCCATATGAAGTTCCTTGTACTGTTTTAATATCCAGTGTTATAGCCTGGATTATGGCGAAAAGACAGGCCTGTTGAGGTCGCCTGTGCATTATGGAAAGCGGCTCGCAAAAAAGCGTTTACCTGGCAAAATCCTTTTTGTTTCCGATTTCAAAAGCTGTAGATTGCTCATAACTTCATCACTGGTGATATACTTGAGGTATATATGAGCATGATGGCTGAAAGGGATATGGGCAGAATTCTTCTCGATTTATCAGATGATGTCATTCAACGTCTTGATGACCTCAAAGTGCAGCGTAACATTCCGCGAGCGGAACTGTTACGTGAAGCGGTTGAACAATATCTGGAGAAACAAGATCGAGCTAAAGATACCATCTCCAGTGCGCTGGGTCTGTGGCAAGACTGCGAAGAAGACGGCATGGAATATCAACGTCAGCTACGCAAGGAGTGGTAATGACCTCCGGATCTGCGCTTTTTGATACCAATATTCTTATTGATTTATTTAGCGGGCGTCGCGAAGCCAAACAGGCGCTGGAGGCCTGGCCACCGCAGAATGCGATCAGTCTGATTACCTGGATGGAGGTGATGGTTGGCGCTAAAAAATATCACCAGGAGCAGCGCACGCGAATGGCGCTAAGCACCTTTAATATCATTAACATCTCACAGGATATTGCAGAGCGAAGCGTTGCGCTGCGGCAGGAGTATAAGCTTAAGCTGCCGGATGCCATCATTCTGGCGACGGCGCAACTCCATCGTCTGGAACTGATTACGCGGAATACGAAGGATTTTGCCGGTATTCCTGGCGTAGTCACGCCGTACGAAATCCACCCTGAATAATTCGAGTGGCAGGAGGACGACAAGTGAGCGACAAACTCGTCTGAAACGAGTGTGTCCAGCCAAAGGCTGACCTCTGATGACAGTCAGTGGCTCGGGTAGTCATCCTTGCCTACGCTCGTATCGCAAGAAGGAAAACGGGCGACTAGAGCCGCCCGAAATCACACTGCAGAACTTACTCCCCTTCGCCGGGGAACATGAACGGGTTAATTGAGCTTCTGGCGAAGCCTTCCTGTTCCATGCGGGCGTCGAGCACCAGGGACGCCAAATCGTCGGCGACGGCTTCGACTTTCGGATCCTTCTCCTGATACATAATCTTCAGGTAGGTTCCGCAGTCGCCACAGCTTTCGGCTTTCACCGCTGCCTGCTCGTTGTCCAGCGACCAGTAGTGCAGGTCGCGGCTCTGTTCACAGTTGCTGCACTTGACGCGCACCACGTGCCACTCGGTTTCGCACAGGTTGCAGTGCAGATAGCGCAGCCCCTGAGTGGTGCCGATTTGCACGATGCTGGAGACCGGCATCGAGCCGCATACCGGGCAGAACTGACGCTGTTCACCGTATTCGGCGCGCGCTTTACCCGGGATCAGGCTGGCCATCTGCGCCCAGTAGAGTGACAGCGCGGCCCAGATGAACGGCGCTTTATCACTGCTGACGGAGGCGAAGTCGGAAACAAACAGCGCGCTGGCCATCTGCTCCAGCTCCTGCTCAGAGGCTTTTTCCAGATTCTCAATGACCGCCAGCGCCGGGCCGCTCATTTCCGGCTTCAGCTCGGCAATCAGCGAGTGCAGCAGCTTGTGCCAGTGCTTGTCGCGCGGCAGGACGTGGATATCCAGCGGCGGTTTACCCTGTTCGCTGGCCGCTTTAATACGGGCCGTCAGATCCATCTGCAGCGGATGGTCATACAGCACCACTTCCTGGGCATGGGCGATCAGTGCGGCAAAGCGCAGGTAATCACCCAGCGGGTTGTTAGCGGCCAGCTCGCGCAGGCGTTCCGCGCGGCGGTTGTACAGATTTTTCAGCCTGGGGAACAGTAACGGCGGAATTGCTTCCGCCGTGCGTTTCTCGCTCGAACCCAGCTCGTCTTGCGGGATTATGCGAATACTCATTCAGATGACTTTTCCTGTTTCTGGCGGACCTCTCGGTACCAGCGTGGGTGATGTTTCTTCGCCCACGTTTTGGTAACCCAGCCTTCCACCATCGCGGTAATGGTGCCTTTCACCCAGAGGGCGGCGTAGATATGCACCATGATAACCACAATTAACGCCACTGCGGCAAATGAATGCAGCATCAGCGCAAATCGGATCACCGGGATTGAGAAAGCCGGCGCAAAATACGGACGCCAGATGATCACACCGCTCACCAGCAGCAGTACCAGCAAAATAATCGCCGCCCAGAACACGCATTTCTGGCCGAAGTTATAGCGCCCGGTATCGCCTACCTCCTCGTTGACGACGATCTTACGAATATTCTTCGCCCAAAAGATATCATCCCGATTGATTAGGTTGTGGTGCCAGTAACGGAAAAACATGATGATAAACGACGCGAACATCACCACCCCGACGAACGGGTGGAGAATACGCGCCAGCTGCGGCGTACCGAGAATATGCATCAGCCAGTTAAAGGACGGGAAGAAAAAGCCTAACCCGCTTACCGCCGCCAGGATGAAGCAGAAGGCGGTGATCCAGTGGTTGATGCGTTCCGGCGCCGTGTAGCGCACGATGGTGTCACGTCTTTTCATTTGCGCACCTCGTCTTTCTCTTCATGCAGGTTGTCCTCTTCCTCTTCCGCGCGGTTCGGACCGACGCCGACGTAGTGGAAGATACTGGCTGCGAAGGTCGCGGCGAAGCCGACGGCCGCCAGCGGTTTCCAGATGCCTTTCCAGAACTTCACGGTCTGGCTGATCTCCGGGTTTTCCGGCAGGCCATGGTACAGATTCGGCTTGTCGGCATGGTGCAGCACGTACATGACGTGGGTGCCGCCGACGCCGGCCGGATCGTACAGGCCCGCATTGTCATAACCGCGGGTTTTCAGCTCAGCCACGCGTTCGCCGGCCAGCGTTTTCATATCCTCTTTGGAGCCAAAGTGGATTGCGCCGGTCGGGCAGGTTTTCACGCAGGCCGGCTCCTGGCCGACGGTCACGCGGTCTACGCACAGGGTACATTTGTAGACGCGGTTGTCTTCAGGGTTCAGACGCGGTACATCGAACGGACAGCCGGCGATACAGTAGCCGCAGCCGATACACTGCTCGGACTGGAAGTCGACGATACCATTGGCGTACTGAATGATCGCGCCTTCTGACGGGCAGGCCTTCAGGCAGCCCGGATCCGCGCAGTGCATGCAGCCATCTTTACGGATGAGCCATTCCAGCTTGTCGTTTTGCTCCACTTCCGAGAAGCGCATCACCGTCCATGACTTGGCGGTCAGGTCCGCCGGGTTGTCATACACCCCGACGTTGTGACCGACTTCATCACGAATATCGTTCCATTCGGAGCAGGCCACCTGACAGGCTTTGCAGCCGATACAGGTGGTGACGTCGATAAGCTTCGCCACCTCCTGCTGGTGGTCCCGCGCCTGAGGCGCGGGGGTGAAACCGTTAGTCGCGGAACGACGAATAATATCTTGCGATTGATAAGCCATAAGTCGTCTCCGTTACACCTTTTCCACGTTCACGAGGAAAGCTTTGAACTCCGGTGTCTGCGTATTCGCATCACCGACGAACGGCGTCAGGGTATTGGCAATAAAGCCTTTTTTCGCCACGCCCTCATAGCCCCAGTGAATAGGAATGCCGATGGTATCGATGTCCTTACCGTCAACTTTCAGCGTGCGAATACGTTTAGTCACCACCGCCTTGGCTTTGATATAGCCGCGGTTGGAGGAGACCTTGACGGTATCGCCGTGGCCGATGCCAAGCTTATTCGCCAGTTTTTCACCAATCTCCACAAACTGCTCCGGCTGCGCGATGGCGTTAAGCAGCGCGTGTTTAGTCCAGTAGTGGAAGTGCTCGGTCAGGCGGTAAGTGGTGCCGACGTACGGGAACTTATCGGCCTTACCCATCTGCTCGAGATCGCCTTTGAAGACGCGAGCGGCCGGGTTAGAGACCACGTTCGGATGCAGCGGGTTAGTCCCCAGCGGCGTTTCAAACGGCTCGTAGTGTTCCGGGAACGGTCCTTCCGCCATTTTATCAATAGCGAACAGACGGCCCATCCCTTCAGGCTGCATGATAAACGGACCGACGTCACTGCCAGGGGCGGCGGCGCTGTAGTCCGGAATATCCACGCCGCCCCATTTCGCGCCGTCCCACTTCAGCAACTGACGCTTCGCATCCCACGGTTTACCCTGCGGGTCCGCGGAGGCGCGGTTATACAGGATGCGGCGGTTAAGTGGCCATGCCCAGGCCCAGCCCAGCGTGTTGCCGAGGCCTGACGGGTCGGCGTTATCGCGGCGCGCCATCTGGTTGCCGTCCGGCGTCCAGCTACCGGCGAAGATCCAGCAGCCGCTGGAGGTGGTGCCATCATCGCGCAGCTGTGCAAAGGAGCTCAACTGCTGCCCTTTCTTAACGATCACCGCGCCGGTCGCCGGGTCGGTGATATCCGCCAGCGCTTTACCGTTGCTTTCCATCGCCACTTCTTCCGACGCCGGCTCATGCGGCGTGGAGTAGTTCCACGTCATGTTGAGCACCGGCTCCGGCGCTGGTCCGCCCTCTTCGGCATACATCTTACGCAGGCGGGTGAAGATACCGGCGAGTATTTCACCATCGGTAGCCGCGATCCCTGGGGCATCCGCGCCTTTCCAGTGCCACTGCAGCCAGCGGCCGGAGTTGACGATCGACCCGTTTTCTTCGGCGAAGCAGGTGGATGGCAGACGGAACACTTCGGTCTGGATTTTCGACGGGTCAACATCGTTCGACTCACCGTGGTTTTGCCAGAAGGTGGACGTTTCGGTGTTCAACGGGTCGATGGTCACAAGGAATTTCAGCTTCGACAGAGAAGCCACCACCTTGTTTTTGTTCGGGAACGAGGCGACCGGGTTAAAGCCCTGGCAAATATAGCCATTCACTTTGCCCTGATTCATCATCTCGAAATACTGCAGAACGTCGTAGCTCTTATCCCATTTCGGCAGCCAGTCAAAGCCCCAGCTGTTTTCTGCAGTGGCTTTGTCGCCGAAGAAGGCTTTCATCATGGAGACGAAGAACTTCGGATAGTTGCCCCAGTAGTTAACCTGATCTTTCAGCAGCGGCTTCGGCGTGTTAGCCGTCAGGTAGGTCTGCAGGTCGGCCTGTTTTTCATTCGGCAGCGACATGTAGCCCGGCAGGCTGGTGGAGAGCAGGCCGAGGTCGGTCAGACCCTGGATATTGGAGTGACCGCGCAGGGCGTTGACGCCACCGCCTGCCATCCCCATGTTGCCGAGCAGCAGCTGAATCATCGCCATGGTGCGGATGTTCTGCGCGCCGATGGAGTGCTGGGTCCAGCCGAGAGCATACAGGAACGACGCGGTCTTATCCGGCGCGCTGGTTTCGGCAATGTATTCACAGACTTTGAGGAAGTCGGCCTTCGGCGTACCACAGATGTTTTCGACTACATCCGGGGTATAACGAGAAACGTGCTGCTTCAGCAGGTTCCAGACGCAGCGCGGATGTTGCAGCGTGGTATCGCGTTTGGCGAAGCCGTTCTCATCCAGCTCATAGTTCCAGCTGGTTTTGTCGTACTGGCGTTTTTCTGCGTTATAGCCGCTGAACAGACCGTCGTCGAAGCTATAGTCCTCACGCACGATCAGGCTGGCGTTGGTGTAGGCTTCGGTGTATTCGCGGTTGAATTTTTCGTTATTCAGCAGGTACAGGATCACGCCCGACAGGAAGGTAATGTCGGTACCGGAACGAATCGGGGTATAGAAATCTGCCACCGACGCCGTACGCGTAAAGCGCGGATCGATAACGATGAGCTTGGCGCCGTTATGAATTTTGGCTTCCATCGCCCAGCGGAACCCCACCGGATGCGCTTCTGCGGCGTTACCGCCCATCACCACGATCAGGTTGGCGTTCTTAATATCCACCCAGTGGTTGGTCATCGCACCGCGACCAAATGTTGGAGCAAGACTTGCTACCGTTGGTCCGTGTCAGACACGCGCCTGGTTATCCACCGCCAGCATCCCGAGGGCGCGGGTGAATTTTTGCGTTAAATAGCCGGTTTCGTTACTGGAGGCGGAGGCGCACAGCATCCCGGTGGTCAACCAGCGGTTGACGGTGGTGCCTGCGTCGTTTTGCGCGATAAAGTTGGCGTCGCGGTCCTCTTTCATCAGCTTGGCGATGCGATCAAACGCTTCGTCCCAGCTGATTTGCTGCCATTTATCGGAACCTGGCGCGCGATATTCCGGGAATTTCAGGCGGCTTTCAGAATGGATAAAGTCCACCAGACCGGCCCCTTTCGGGCAGAGCGCACCACGGTTAACCGGATGATCCGGATCGCCTTCGATATGGAAAATGGATGCTTTGGCGTTTTTTGCGCCGTCGCCGAGGCTATACATCAACAGCCCACAGCCAACGGAACAGTATGTACAGGTATTACGGGTTTCGCGCGTGCGCAGCAACTTGTACTGCCGTGTCTCCGCGAGCGCAGTTGCCGGGGCAAAGCCCAGCGCTGCTGCCGTGGTTCCCGCCATACCGCCAGCGCAGATCTTAAAGAACTGCCTTCTGCTGACCTGCATGGTTCGCTCCTTGTTTCGACATTGTCACATGTAGTTATTTACTTTGCGGTGAAGGCCGCAAAGGTTCAGAATTAGGGCTAATTTCCCTCATTCCTGAAGGGATAAAAACAGAATACCACATTGTGTGTATGCCTGTTCCAATACGGTTAAAGCAAAGTGAACAAGAAGCCTCTCGAACAAATCAAAAATGTGACGAATGTCACAGGATATCGCCAGGTCTCACTCTGGAAGCGCGAGGATCTGCAACACCCTCAGCCAGACGAGTTAGCCGAAGAAATTCCCGTCGCGCTGGTCTACAACGGTATCTCCCATGTGGTGATGATGGCTACGCCGAAAGACCTGGAGCAATTCGCCGTCGGCTTTTCCTTATCCGAAGGGATTATCGAGCATCGCCGGGAGATTTTCGGCATGGACGTGGTTTCAGTATGCAATGGCCTTGAGGTACAGATTGAGCTCTCCAGCCGACGTTTTATGGGGCTCAAAGCCCGGCGTCGCGCGCTGGCCGGGCGTACCGGCTGCGGTGTGTGTGGCGTCGAGCAGCTCAACGATATTGGTAAGCCGGTACAACCGCTGCCGTTCACCCAGACGTTCGATCTAGCCAACCTCGACCACGCCCTGGCGCATCTTAACGACTTTCAACCGGTTGGCCGGCTCACCGGCTGCACCCATGCAGCCGCCTGGGTCCGGACGGCTGGTGAGCTGGCGGGCGGTTTTGAAGACGTTGGCCGGCATGTCGCCCTGGATAAATTGCTGGGCCAGCGCGCGGAAATTGGCGAGGACTGGCAGCATGGCGCCGCGCTGGTCTCCAGCCGCGCCAGCTATGAAATGGTGCAGAAGGCCGCGATGTGCGGCGTCGAGATCCTGTTCGCAGTCTCGGCGGCCACTACCTTAGCGGTGGAAGTGGCCGAGCGCTGCAATCTGACGTTGGTGGGTTTTTGCAAGCCGGGCAGGGCGACAGTCTACACTCATCCGCAGCGTTTAATTGCGGGCTAAATATCGATCAATAAATTTGAACAATGACAGCAAATCCTTCCGCTTTTTGTTTAGCGATGTGCGGACTACTATTTAACACATCAAGGCACAACGCCTTATCTAAACAACTAAATGAAAGGGTTTATATCATGAAAAGCATCAAAACTTTTGTCGCAGTAATCGCACTGGCCGCTTCTTTTGGTTCCTTCGCTGCTGAAACCGTGACCGCAACCGCCGCAACGATGGATGGTGCGGAAGCGAAAATCGCTGCTCAGGCGCAGGCTGCTGGCGCTTCGTCTTACAAAATTACCGAAGCCTTTACCGGCAACCGCGTGCATATGACTGCAGAACTGAACAAATAAGCATAAAGTTACTGTCGAAAGAGCGCCTTAGGGCGCTTTTTTTTCGCTTCCCGCATCTGCGATATTACCGATATTTCCCTCTGCTACGAAAAAAATGTGGTAGTAATCACGTTTCCGCTCTTTTCTTAAATCCCCATATTTACGGCAAAGGAACGGTCTGCGCGCCTGAATATCTCGATATTTTAACGCTATGAAATATAAAGATATTAAAAACAGAAAGCGATGGAGATCACCTTCTTTAAATGAGATGTTTATCACAAAAATAATCATGTCGCTGCTACTGTCAACTATTCACTGACGTAATTTAATACGCATTATGTGATCTTCATTGCAAATAGAAGGCTTGTACTCAGGGAAAAATGTTGTCAGGCAAATGAGCGAGGAAGCGTCATGAAAATTGGCATCGTTATTAGCGGCGGGGATGTTTCGGGAATGAATAATTTTATATTCCAGATTGCCAGACAGGCTAATGCCGATATCACGCTGTTTAATGGCGGTATTCCAGGACTACTGGAGAAAAGTCATCAGGATATGGCGTGGCGCGATCTGGTTGATTTCTCCATTACCGCAGTGCCAATCATTACCTCGGGGCGAACCAGTCGCAAACTGCAGCGTAGTGAATATGAAAGCATTGCTAAAAAACTTAAATCGCTGCGTATTGATGTGCTCATTATGGCCGGGGGGGATGGCAGCCTGCAGTTTCTGAATACCCTTAGTGAATTTGAGATTAATTGCTTTGGTGTGGGGATGACGATCGATAATGATGTGTATGGCAGTGATTATACGATTGGTTTTTCCACGGCCTGTGAGCAAATTATTAAAGAAGTCTCCCGTTTAAGAAATACCGGAAGAGCGCTGCCGGGTCGGGTTTTTATGGTTGAGATATTAGGAGGCTATTGTGGAGAACTAACGTTACAGTCCGCCATTAAATGTAATGCTGATATTGCTCTGATCCCCGAGGCACAGATGCCGCTTGCCATACTCGCGGAACGGATTACCCGGAAGCTGAGCACGCAAAATAGCGTCGTGATCCTCTGCTCAGAAGGCTATACCAAAGAGTACTCTCCCGGCTTTCAGGGGGCGATTGATACCATGATTAAACAGCTGGAACCACAAATAGGTGTCCGTATCCGTAAAACGATCGTCGGCTATGGCTTACGCAGCGGTGATCCAACCTGTGAAGAGATTTATCAGGGTACCATTATGGCCAGTGAAGTGGTTCGCTGTATTCAGTCAGGTATGAAAAATAAAGCCATAATAATTAATTCCAGTAACAAACCTATTCCGATTGATTTAGTCAGTATGAAAAAACGTCTGGTCGATACTGAAGGACATCATTATAAACTTGCCAAGCAACTCAATATTATTTGAGGAGACCCTCCATGCTGAAAATTTTATGCGTATGTGGCTGCGGCCTCGGTTCAAGCTTTGCCATTGAAATGACGGCGAAGGCAGTTTTAAAGAAGCTGGAAATTCCCGCTCATATTGAACACACCACCGTGTCCGAAGCCGGAGCTTTTAAATCGGATATGATTCTGACGCAAAAAACTTTTGCCGACATCTTAACCGCCGATGCCAGTGAAGAAGATATTAAACGTGTCGTGGTGTTGAATAAGCTTACTGATAAAGAGGAGATTGAAACCAAGATCGTCGCATTCTTAAAAGAACGTCATCTGAAGGTGGCTGATTATGAATAGCTTCGTTGCGTTTATCGTTAAGGATTTACTCGGTCAGGCATCCATCCTTATTGCTTTTATTGCCATGCTTGGCCTGATCCTGCAAAAGAAATCGCCAGGCAAAACCGCGGAAGGAACATTTAAAACGCTACTCGGTTTCTTAATTATGATGGCCGGGATAAACATCATTGTCGCTACGCTGACCTTCCTGAACGATATCTTCACCCAGGGGTTTGGCATGAAAGGCTACATTACCGATGTGGCCGCCATCGCCGGGTTAGCGAACCGTGAATTAGGTTCGGAGGTGGCGCTGACGCTGCTGGTGATCTTTGCCGTCAATATTATTATCGCCCGTCTGACGCCGCTAAAATATATTTTCCTGACCGGCCAGGCGCTGCTGTGGATGGCGACAATTGGGGCTGTGATTGGCTATAAGTCCGGGCTCACCGGCGTACCGCTGATTTTAACCGGGGGCATCTTCGGCGGGGTGATGGCGGTCTTGATGCCGGCCCTGGCGCAGCCGGTGGTCAGGCGCATTACCGGGTCTGACGACGTGGCCCTGGGGCACTTCTGTACCATCGGTTATCTGGTGCAGGCTGCGGTCGCTAAGGTCGTCGGTAAAGGTTCTCGTTCCACGGAAGATCTCGAGCTGCCTGATAACTTTAAGTTTCTGCAGGATACCTATCTGGCCATGGCGGTGGTGATGGTGCCGATGTATCTCATCCCGGCTATCGCGGCGGGGCCGCAGTACATCGCGCAGTTCTCCGGCGGCATTAATTATCTGATGTATGCCTTCATGCAGTCCATTCAGTTTGTCGCCGGGGTCTTTGTCCTCTATAGCGGCGTGCGTTTATTACTCAATGAGCTGGTGCCGGCTTTTCGCGGTATCGCGATGCGTATTGTCCCGGATGCGAAGCCTGCTCTCGATTGCCCGGTGCTGTTTCCCTATGCGCCGAATGCGGTGATTGTCGGATTTCTGGCGACGACTGTCGGCTCGATTATCGGCATGCTGGTTTTCCCGATGTTCGGCCTGGCGATGATCCTCCCCGGGCTGTTAACCAACTTTTTCGCCGGCGGCACGGCAGGGGTATTTGGCAATGCGCTGGGCGGACGTCGCGGGGCGATGATCGGCGGGGTTATCCACGGTCTGTTTATCACTTTTCTGCCGGCCATTCTGGTGCCCATGCTGGAGAGCTACGGCTTTACGGGCGTCACCTTCAGCGATTCTGACGTCATCAGTTCCGGTCTGGTATTAGGCCACGCCTTCCAGAATAACTGGCTCTTTGTCGCCTTGTTTATTGTGTTTGTCGCCGCACTGGCATGGTTTGTAAACGGTAAATCCGCTAAGCCGAAAGGGGAAAATGTTCATGAGTCTGTATAATTTTAATGAGATTTTAAACATCGCTCAGGAAAGAAATTTTAAAGCGATTGGTTCGTTTAACTTGCACTGTATAGAGATGTTACCGGCTTTTTTCAAAGCCGCGCAAAACAGCCACAGTCCGTTAATGATCCAAATTTCAACCGGTACCGCAGAGTATCTGGGGTATCGGTTACTGGTCGATGCCGTGTGTTCATTAGCAGACAGTGAAAATATCCCGACCTGCCTGCATCTCGATCATTGCTCCGATATTAAGGCCATCGAGACGGCAATGAATGCGGGTTTTTCGTCGGTGATGTACGACGGCTCTCACTTAAGCCTCGAGGAAAATATCGGCAATACGCGAATTGTGGTGGAGATGGCCCGCCCGCGCAATATTACGGTAGAAGGCGAGCTGGGGGCGATCGGCGGGTCAGAGGATGGAAAAGCGGTGGCTGCCGAAGATATCTGTTTTACTACCGTCGACGACGCGAAACGTTTTGTGGAGGAGACGCAGGTCGATATGTTGGCCGTCTCCGTGGGCACTGTGCATGGCCTGTACACCGGTAAAGCGCAGATACAGCATGCGCGGCTGAAGGCGATAAGCGAAGCGACGGGCGTGCCGCTGGTGCTGCATGGCGGCACAGGCGTTAGTGACGACGATATGCGGCTGGCCGTCACTGAAGGAATTAATAAAGTGAACGTCGGAACGGAAATGAACGTGCAGTGGGTCGACCGCTGTAAATCAACGTTCGAGAAAGGAAAAGTAAATGACAGCGTACGGAAATTTTTAATTCCTGCCAACCAGGCAGTGACTGCCGTATTAATGGAAAAAATGGCGCTATTTAAATAGCGTTTTTACCGACACATATCTTTTGTTGCCCTGTCTTCCGCCAGGGAGGGAGCTTGCTATGTTTGAATCATTGAAAACGCTGTGGAAAAAAGAGCAGAACCCGCTGCAGGATTATGATCAACAGTCCCGTCAGCTGGCGGAAGAGATCGCCAGACTGGAAGGCGAATTACAGCGCCAGCCCGATAATAGCGACGTGCAAAAAACATTGATGTTGACTTACAACCGGGCACTATCGGTATATGCCAAAAGTAAGAGCCACCGGCAGGATATCGATGCGCTGTTTCTGCAGATTGATAATTTACGCAATATTATTCGCCGCAATATTTAGGAACAGAGAATGACCATAAAAGAACTGCTTATTGAGGCCGATGCTATTCAGGTTGGCGTAGTGGAGTCCGACTGGCAGCGGGTAATAAAGTTGGCTGCCCGCCCGCTGGAGGCGAAAGGGTTTATTTCGGCGGAATATAGCCAGGCGGTGATCGACAATACCTTGAATCATGGCGCTTATTACGTTTTTGATGAAGGGATTGCCATCCCCCATGCCCGCCCCGAGTGCGGCGTCAGGCGAAACTGCTTTAGCCTGGTGGTGCTGGAAAAGCCCATCCCGTTTGCGGACAGTGAAAAGGCGGATATTGTCATTATGTTTGGCGCCCGGGACAGCAATGCGCATATCGAGGAGGGCATCCGTTCCATCGTCGCGCTGCTGGATAACAATGACACCATGGCCAAACTGCGGACGGCCCGCAGCCGGGAGGAGGTCGTCGCATTACTATGAACAGACATCTGACCCCCGGCTGCAAAACGGCCATTTTAATCAACGGCATTCCGGCGTCGGGGAAGAGCACCATCACCCGTTTGCTGGCGGAGACCTTTAGCCTGCCGGTGTTGACGATCGACGGCATCAAAGAGCCGTTTATGGCGCGCCTGGCCCCCGTCGACCGGCCACTGAATCGCGAGCTGGGCTGTGCGGCGTATGAGGTGATCTGGTCGATTGTCGGCGCGTCGCCTGCCAGTATGGTCTGGTTGATCGACGCCTGGTTCGGTTTTCAGCCCCGTGAAACTTTGCAGCAACTGTTACAGCTGGCGGGCGTGGAGCAGGTGCTTGAGATCTGGAACCATATCTCCCCGGAGATGGCCGTCGAGCGCTATGCCTCGCGGCTGGCGATGCGGCCGCCGGGCCACCCCGGAGAAGAGTATCTGCCGGAGCTGGCCCAGCTGGCCGGGCGTGCGCAGCCCATGGCGTTAGGGCCCGTACTGACGATAGACCAGCGGTACCCGCTGGAGATAAAACCGGTTATTCACTGGCTTGAAGGCGCGATCGCTGGAAAGCACGCCGGTTTGGCGGATTACGCTTACCCGTCCTAGGACATACCCGCCAGACGCAGCAGCGCCGTCACCACGGCGGCGGCGATAATCACGCCGATCAGCGGGACCTTGCGCCAGGCGAGGAACACGGCGAAAGCAACGCCCAGAACGCGCGCCATGCCGGCGAAATGCGCGCCTTCATAGAAGGTGGTGGCCAGGGCGACGGAAAAAAGCAGCACCGTCGCCGCATCGGAAAGCAGCGCCTGCGAGCGCTCGGAAAACGCCAGCCGATTGCCGAGCTTCGTGCCGCCGAGACGCATCAGATAGGTTCCCAGCGACAGGATGGCGATACCGGCGATAAACAGCGTCATATTGCCCATTATTTTTTCCTCGACAGTAAACCAAACAGCGAAAGCAGCACCGGCAGCCCGGTGGGCACAAACGGCACGGCGGCAAGCGCCAGCGCGGCGCCGCTGGCGGCGCGGATCAGCGTAGTGCGGTTTTTAAAGGCCGGGATCACCAGCGCCAGCAGGATCGCCGGGAAGACCGCATCAAGCCCGATGGTTTCCGGCGCCGGCAGCAGTTTTCCGACGGCCGCACCGGTTAGCGTGCCGAGGGGCCAGATCAGCGCGACGCCGGCGCCGCACAGCCAATAGGCCGCTTTGCGCTGCGCGGGGGTGGGCTGTGACAAGCCAAAGACCACGCTCTCGTCGTTCATAATGTGGCACCCGATAAAGCTTAAGGCGCGCCGACCAACCAGTTCGCGTACGGTCACCCCGAACGGGATATGGCGCGCGTTGACTAACAGGCCGGCGGCAGCGGCGGCCAGTGGGCTACCGCCGCTGGCGACAATGCCGATAAACATGAATTCAGAAGCGCCTGCCAGCACGGACATCGAAAGCAAGAGCGGCACCCATAAGGGGAAGCCGTAAGCCACCGCCAGTGACCCATAGGACATGCCCACCACCCCGACGGCAAGGCAGACCAAAACGATCGCTTTTATCGTGTCTCCGCTGAGACTGGAGAGAGTTTGTTTCATATCACTTAGCCATATCGAACGAATTTCCATTATAATGAACACATAATGATCGTTTTTCAAGGCGAACGAATCGTTCGATATAAAAAACAAAGGGGCGGGTATGACACAGCCAATCAGCGTTATCGCCAAAAGCCTGGTGCGGGAGCGGGCGCGGACCGGTCTCTCGCTGGCGGAAGTCGCGCGTCGGGCGGGTATTGCAAAATCCACGCTATCGCAACTGGAGTCCGGCAACGGCAATCCGAGTCTGGAAACGCTGTGGTCGCTCTGTGTGGCGCTGGATATCCCGTTTGCCCGCCTGCTTGAGCCGCAGGTGAACAAAACGCAGGTGATCCGCCGCGGAGAGGGGACAAAAGTGGTGGCGGAGCAGGCGAACTATCAGGCCATTTTGCTGGCCGCTTGTCCACCCGGCGCGCGTCGGGACATCTATTTACTGTTAACCCAGCCCGGCGCCGATCGTATTTCGCATCCGCATCCGCCAGGCTCGGTGGAACATATTATCGTTACCCAGGGGCGGGCGCGGGTAGGGCTGACGTCGGCGCCGGAAGAACTGGGCGAGGGCGACTATATCTGTTACCCGGCGGATCAGGAGCATGTTTTTCAGGCGCTGGAGCCGGATACGCAGGCCCTGCTGATCGCTGAGCAAAACTGACATCGCGTCGGCGGGGGACGCGCGCTCGCTGGACGTCATAGCCATATTGCGGGAAACTAGCTTTCCTATGCGAAAACAGGGATTTTTATGTCGCTGAAAGCCATTGCCAAACAACTTGGGATCTCCGTCACGACCGTCAGCCGGGCGTTGAACGGCTATGACGATGTGTCACAGGAGACCCGCGCCCGGGTTGAGGCTGAAGCGCAGCGCCGGGGCTATCGCCCCAACACTTTCGCCCGCCGTCTGAAAATGGGCACCATTGATGCCGTTGGTCTTGTCTTTCCTGTCCGCCCCGTGCCGCTCAACAATAACGTTTTTCTTGAGATGGTTGGGGAGATCAGCCATGAGCTGGCGCGCCATGACATTGATTTGTTGCTGATCGCCGATGATGAACAGGCGGATAAACATGGCTATATGCGCATGGTGCAGGGCCGTCGCGTCGACGCTTTAATCGTGGCCCATACCCTGGATGACGATCCGCGGCTGGCGCAGCTGCAGGCCTCTGGCTTTCCGTTTCTGGCGCTCGGCCGTAGCCGCCTGGCGCAGCCCTACGCCTGGTTTGATTTCGATAACTATGCCGGCACCTGCCGCGCCACCCGCCATCTGATTCAACAGGGCCACCAGCGTATCGCTCTGCTGGGTGAGAACAACAATCAGGCGTTTATTTTGCAACGGCGTAACGGCTATCTCGATGCTCTGCGCGAGGCGGGGTTATCCGATGCATGGCTGCGTAGCGTGCCGGCGACGCGCCGAGGCGGCTATCAGGCCACGCTGGAGTTGCTGCGCCTGCCGGAGCCGCCCACCGCGATTATTACCGACTGCAATACTCATGGCGATGGCGCCGCCATGGCGCTCGCCCATCTGGGCCGTTTAACCGGCGACAACCGCATCGCCCTGGTGGTGTATGACGGACTGCCGCAGGACAGCATCATAGAGACCGATGTCGCCGCGGTGATCCAGTCCACGCGCCAGGGCGTGGGGCGGCAGATTGCCGATATGGTGCGCCGCTTAATCGCCGGGGAAGATCTCGCCACGCTGCAGGTACTATGGCAGCCGGAATTTTTCCCGGGTGAAACTGCCTGACCTGACCCTTTTTCATCCGTAATTCTGAAGCCGATCACGGATCCGAAACGTTTTGGTTGGCATCCGAAACGTTTCGGATCAACAGTAAGACATTCCTTGTTATGGAGATGTCTGATGTCTGATTCGCTGATACACCTGCAAAGCGCCGGTGCCGATGTTGTCATTAAAACTCGCCCTTTCGCCGAAATTGTCTACTGGGGGCCGCATTTAAGCCACTTTTCGCCGCAGGATGCCGACAGCCTGACGCGCCCGGTCGCCAACGGCAGACTGGATGTCGATTCGCCAGTGACCTTAATGGCGGAGCTGGGCCATGGCCTGTTTGGCGCGCCGGGCATTGAAGGCCATCGTCAGGGGCTGGATGCCTCTCCGCTGTTCACCACCAGCGAAGTGCGGCGCGAGGGCCAGACGCTGACCCTGGTCAGCGAAGATCCACAGGCCGGCCTGCGTCTGCACAGCGAGATCGCGCTGGATGCCAGCGGCGTGCTCAGCGTGCGCCATGGCGTGACCAATCTGCGCGCCAGCCCATGGCAGGTGGATCGCCTGGCGGTCACATTGCCGGTCGCCGAACGCGCTCGCGAGGTGATGGCTTTCCATGGCCGCTGGATCCGCGAGTTTCAGCCCCATCGTCTGGTCCTGGAACACGACAGCTTTGTGCTGGAGAACCGCCGCGGGCGCACCTCTCACGAACATTTCCCGGCCCTGATCACCGGCAGCCGCGCCTTTAGCGAGATGCAGGGTGAAGTCTGGGGCATACATCTGGCCTGGAGCGGTAACCATCGCCTGCGGGCAGAGGTGAAAACCGATGGCCGCCGCTATCTGCAGGCCGAGGCGCTCTATCTGCCGGGTGAAATGGCGCTGGCGGAAGGGGAAACCTTGTGGACGCCGTACCTGTATGCCAGCTACTCGGCGAACGGGCTGAACGGTATGAGCCAGCAGTTCCATCGTTATCTGCGCGAACGGATTATTCGCTTCCCGGGCAATAAGCCGCGCCCGGTGCATCTCAACACCTGGGAAGGGATCTATTTCGACCACGATCCGGACTACATCATGCGTATGGCGGATGAAGCGGCGGCGCTGGGCGTCGAGCGCTTTATTATCGATGACGGCTGGTTTAAAGGGCGCAACGACGACTGGGCGGCGCTGGGGGACTGGTATCTCGATGAGAAAAAATACCCCCACGGCCTGACGCCGGTTATCGATCATGTGAAATCGCTGGGGATGGAATTCGGTATCTGGGTGGAGCCGGAAATGATTAACCCGGATTCCGATCTGTACCGGGCGCACCCGGACTGGGTGCTGGCGCTGCCGGGCTATACCCCGCTGACCGGCCGCCATCAGTTTGTCCTGAACCTCAACATTCCGGAAGCGTTTGATTATCTGCTGGAGCGAATGAGCTGGCTGCTGGGCGAGCATGCGGTGGACTACGTGAAGTGGGATATGAACCGCGAGCTGGTGCAGCCTGGGCATCAGGGACGCGCCGCCGCGGACGCGCAAACGCGCCAGTTCTACCGCCTGCTGGATACGCTGGTGGCCCGTTTCCCGCACATTGAATTTGAATCCTGCTCCTCCGGGGGCGGACGGATCGATTATGAAGTCCTCAAGCGCAGCCATCGCTTCTGGGCATCTGACAATAATGACGCCCTTGAGCGCAACACCATACAGCGTGGCATGAGCTACTTCTTCCCGCCGGAGGTGATGGGCGCGCATATTGGCAATCGCCACTGTCATGCCACCTTCCGCCAGCACAGTATCGCCTTCCGCGGCCTGACGGCGCTGTTTGGTCATATGGGACTTGAGCTGGATCCGGTGAGCGCTGATGAAGAAGAGCGCGCCGGATACCGGAAATATGCGGCCTTACATAAACAGTGGCGCGACGTGATCCATCACGGCGTGCAGTGGCGGATGGATATGCCGGACGCTACCACCCTTGCCCATGGCGTCATCAGCCCGGATAAAGCGCAGGCGATTTTCCTCGTCAGCCAGCTGGCGATGCCGGACTACACCCTGATGGCGCCGCTGCGCCTGGCGGGGCTGGAGGCGAACGCCCGCTATCAGGTGACGCTCCTCGATCATCCGAACATTCAGATCACCGGCGAGGGTGGCCACACCATGCGGAAGCTGCCGGCATGGATGACGACGCCGCAGACGGTGAGCGGTGAGTGGCTACAGCAGGCGGGGCTGGCGCTGCCCATCCTCGACCCGGAAAGCGCCATTCTGATTGGCCTGCAACGCGTGTGATGGTATCGGGCCGCGTCGCGGCCCTTCTTGAGGAAAATATAATGAACCCGACCGTCTGTACCCACAAAAACAACCCCAACTTCTGGATTTTCGGGCTGTTCTTCTTTCTCTACTTCTTCATCATGGCCACCTGCTTTCCGTTTCTGCCGATCTGGCTGTCGGACGTCATCGGCCTGAATAAAACCGAAACCGGCCTCGTTTTCTCCAGCCTGTCGCTGTTCGCCATCTGTTTCCAGCCGGTCCTCGGGGTGATCTCTGACAAGCTGGGGCTGAAAAAACACCTGATGTGGATCGTGACCGTTCTGCTGGTGCTGATTGCTCCCTTCTTCCTCTATGTTTTCGCTCCGCTGCTGAAGACCAACATCTGGCTCGGGGCGCTGAGCGGCGGCGCCTATATCGGCTTTGTATTCTCCGCAGGCGCCGGCGCGATGGAGGCCTATATCGAACGGGTAAGCCGCAACAGCGGTTTTGAATACGGCAAGGCGCGCACCTTTGGCTGTCTGGGATGGGCGCTGTGCGCGACTACTGCCGGAATGCTGTTCAGCATTAATCCCGAATGGGTGTTCTGGATGGGGTCAGCCGCCGCGCTGCTGTTGGTGGTGCTGGTGGCCATCGCCAAACCGCAGGCCAGTCAGTCCGCGCAGGTAATGGACTCGCTCGGCGCCAATCGCCCGGCGATCGATTTAAAAACGGCGGTGCGCATGTTCCGCCAGCGTAAGATGTGGATGTTTATTCTGTATGTCATCGGCGTGGCCTGTGTGTATGACGTCTTCGATCAGCAGTTCGCCACCTTCTTTAAATCGTTCTTCGCGACCCCGGAAGCGGGCACCCGCGCCTTTGGTTTCGCCACCACCGCGGGAGAAATATGTAACGCCATCATTATGTTCAGCTCGCCGTGGATTATTAACCGTATCGGGGCGAAGAATACCCTGCTGATCGCCGGGATGGTGATGGCGGCAAGGATGATTGGCTCTTCCTTCGCCACCACCGCCGCGGAAGTGGTGGCGTTGAAAATGCTCCATGCGCTGGAGGTGCCGTTCCTGCTGGTGGGCGCCTTTAAATACATTACCGGCGTGTTTGATATCCGGCTGTCGGCGACGATTTATCTGGTGGGATTCCAGTTCGCCAAGCAGGTGGCGGCGATCTTCCTCTCTGCCTTCGCCGGCAATATGTATGATCGGATCGGCTTCCAGGAAACCTATATGATCCTCGGCGGTATTGCTCTGACCGTCACCTTAATCTCCGCGTTTACGTTAGCGGGCAAGGCGAAAAGTGAGCCGCTGCGCGATAATGCGATGACCGTTTAATTATCAACATTCCGTGGCACAGGGAGGTGCCTGACAGAGAAGGAAGATGGCATGATGGATATGAAAAAACGTATGAACAGCGGCGAGCTTTACCTGGATGCAGGATATGGTTTGCCGGAGCAACGACTGATGGGTAAAGCGCGGGCCTATGAATATAATCATTCGCATCCGTTTAATCAGGAATTGCGCAACGATATTATTCAGCGCATGTTCGCTAAAGTCGGCGAACAATGTTGGATAGAGCCGCCGATCAATATTGCCTATGGGATCCATACGACGATTGGTGACAATTTTTACGCCAATTTTAACCTCACGTTGGTCGACGATGCGGACATTATCATCGGCAATAACGTCATGTTTGCACCAAATGTCACCATCTCCACCGCCGGGCATCCCATCCACCCCGCGCTGCGCCATACGCATCAACAATTTTCTTTACCGGTGGTGATTGAAGATGGGGTCTGGTTAGGCACGGGGGTGATTATTAATCCAGGGGTAACGATTGGTGAGAATTCGGTCATTGGCGCGGGCAGTGTGGTGAATCGTTCCATACCGGCGAATGTGGTTGCCGCAGGCGTACCTTGCCGGGTATTAAGAGAAATTACCGATGCGGATAAAGACAAATACGCTCTTTTCCCCGGATGGGGTGGAGGCCGGGGAAGGTACTACCCGGCATCGCGGTGTTTCACGCCAGATAAAACACTTCTTTGAGCTCCGCGCTCAGCGGGCTGTTATCCGGGTTGCTGGGCATCACCTCGCGCATGTATTTCCACCAGCGCTGGCACACTTCCGTGCTGGCGACCGCCTCCCAGCGGGCTTCCGACTCAATCTCCACCGTCGCGAACAGTAGATGGCGTTCTTTATCGAGATAAATGGCGTAATGGTGCGCGCCGTGGTCCTTCAGCACTGCCTCCAGCTCCGGCCAGATGGGGTTATGGCGGCGCTGGTACTCCTCGTGCGCATCGGGGTTCACCTGCATGACGAAGGCTTTACGGATCATAAGGCCTCCAGATAGAGCTCGCGAACCTCATCGCGGCTGGCGGGGCGCGGGTTGCATGGCGCGCATGGGTCGGCCAGCGCTTTATCCAGCCAGCCTTCGATATCGGCTTTGCTGATGCCAAGCTTGCTGAAACCCTGGGGGATCCCTACTCGTTTGCTCAGCGCGCGGATGGCGTTGATGGCCTCCATGCTGGCGGCCTCATCGCTCATGCCGCGGGTATCGACGCCCATCGCCTGCGCCACGCGGGCGAAGCGCGCCACCGCGTTCGGGCGGTTAAAGTTTTCGATGATCGGCAGCAGGATGGCGTTGCACACTCCGTGTGGCAGGTTGTGGGTGGCGCCAGGCTGATGGGCCAGGGCGTGTACCAGCCCGAGGCCGGCGCTGTTGAACGCCATGCCCGCCAGATACTGGCCAAACGCCATCTGCTCGCGGGCCTGCAGATCGTGTCCATCCTCTACCGCTTTCGGCAGCCACAGGTTGATCAGGCGAATGGCCTCGAGGGCGTTGGCGTCGGTCAGCGGATGGGCGCCAACGGAGACAAAGGCCTCGATGGCGTGGGTCAGGGCGTCCATGCCGGTGGCGGCGGTAACGGCTGGCGGGATGTCGAGCATCACGCTGGCGTCGTCGACGGCGATATCCGGGATCAGGTTGGGGTCGATAATCACCTCTTTTACCTGCCGCTCGCTATCGATAATCACTGCGTTGCTGGTCATCTCCGCCGCCGTGCCGGCGGTGGTGTTGATGGCCACCAGCGGCACGCCAGCGTTTTTCACTTTGCCGACGCCGGAGTAGGCTGTGGAGGGGCCAGGGTTGGCGGTGAGGATTTTTATCGCCTTGGCGGTATCAATCGGGCTGCCGCCGCCGAAGGCGATCAGGTAATCGCAGTGTGCCGCCTGGTACGCCGCGTAGCCTTGCTGCACCAGCGCTTCGGTGGGGTTGGGAAACACGTCGTCAAACAGCTGGTAAGCCATCTGCTGTTCATCCAGCGCGGAAAACAGGCTGTCCAGCAGGCCCAGCTTCACCAGCTGACCGTCGGTAACGATCAGCGCTTTGCCCCACTGTTTACCGGCCACCAGCTTGACCATATCACCGATAGCGCCTGCCCCGTGGAGGCTGATTTTTGGTAATGCCAACATAAAACTCATGATAATTCTCCTTAATGTTGATTTTGGGAAATCCGTTTCCCCTCACCCCGCTCTTCTCCCTTGGGGAGAGGGCCAGGGTGAGGGGGAAATTAACATCGTCTTCGCTGCATCATCCGCCGGGTAATAATCGGCAGGGAGATCACCACGATCAGCATGGCGCCGATAATTACCGACATCACGATACCGGGGACGTTTAGCAGGCTCAGGCCGAAGGTCACCAGCCCCATCAGAAAGGCGGCAATGATCACCCCGGGCATGCTGCCGGAGCCGCCGAGAATATTGACGCCGCCGAGCACCGCCATGGTGACAACCGCCAGCTCCCAGCCCATCGCCAGGGTAGGGCGGGTACTACCGAGCCGTGAGGTCAGCAGGACCGCCGCCAGCCCGGCCATCAGCCCGACCAGCGCGAACAGCACCAGGTTATGACGCTTAACATTGATCCCGGAGAACCAGGCGCCAGTCGGGTTATTGCCGATGGCGTAGGTCCGGCGGCCAAAGTTGGTTTTATGCAGCAGGAAGGTGAAGGCGGCGGCGAGGAGGATAAACAGCGCAAACTCAAAAGAGAGCGCCCCCCATACGTACCCCTGGCCGAACCAGGCAAAGCTCTCCGGGTAGTGGTTGAGCGCCTGATCGCCCAGCAGGATATAGGTGATGCCGCGATACAGGCTCATAGTGCCGATGGTGATCACAATGGACGACAGGTTAAAGCGAGTCACCAGCAAGCCGTTGAACAGGCCGCACAGCAGCCCTACGCCCAGGCCGATGATCACCAGCAGCGGCGTATCCATCCCCGCCGCCGCGCAGAAGCCCATCACCGTTGAGCTGAGCGCCATCGTCGAGGCCACCGACAGATCGATTTCCCGGGCGATAATCAGCATCGCCATCGGCAGGACGACGATCGCCTTCTCGGTAAAGGTAAAGGTTGCGTCCGACAGGTTCCAGATATTGAGGAAGTACGGGGAAGCCATCGCGTTGCCGATAAATACCGCCAGGGTCACCGCCAGTAAAAACCCTTCCCAGCACAGCAGGCGGCGCAGCGGCGACGGCGCGACCGGAGTGTTTTTCATCTCTTCAGATACCATCATCTTGCTCATGATTTCACCGCCTGTTTCTGCCGGGCTAACGCCGCGTTGCGCAGGATTAACCGCCCGTGACTGCGATTGCCGCGCTCGTTGAGCAGCACCGCCATGACGATCACCGCCCCGGAAATCGCCATTTGCCAGAAGGGCGAGATGCCGATCACCGGCAGGGCGTTATTGATGACCCCGAGGAACAGCGCGCCGCACAGGCAGCCCAGCACCCGTCCGCTTCCGCCCATGGTGCTGATACCGCCGATCACGCAGGCCGCTACCACCTGTAGCTCAAAGCCGTTCGCCACGTCGACATAGGCGACAGCGAAGCGCGAGATCCAGAGATAGCCGCAGAAGCCGGCCAGCGCGCCGGAGAGGCAGAAGCTGACGAACTGCATTTTTCCGGCGTTAATGCCGGTGTAGTACGCCGCCGTCGCGTTGCCGCCTGCGGTGTACAAGGCCCGGCCAGTGCGGCTGTAGCGCAGGAAATAACCCACCAGCAGCAGCGCGGCGATGGCGCACCAGCTCAGCAGCGGCAGCCCCAGGAGCGTGCTGCGCGGCAGACTGAGAAAATCAGCGCTCATCTGATGTGAGTTAACCCAGCCGCCGTCAGTCAGCAGGAAGATAATGCCGCGATAAATGCTCATGGTGCCCAGGGTCACCACGATGGCGGGAATGCCGAGGCGCCAGACCAGCAGGCCGTTAATCATCCCCATCAGCAGGCCCAGCAGAGTTGCCAGCGCCAGCAGCGCGACCACCGGAATACCCGGATAGTGGGCGTTAAGCAGGGCGACGATCATCCCGGTCAGCGCCAGGTTGGCGGCCATCGACAGATCGATGCCTTTGGTGAGCAACACCATCATCTGGCCGAGGGCGAGGATGATAAGGATGGCGGTATCGTTAAACATCTCCACCAGATTGCCCGGTGAAATGAACGACGGCGCCCGGCTGCCGATGGCGCCGATCATCAAAATGATGACCACCGCCAGCAGCGCTTCGCGATGTTTAAGCCATGCGTGTCCCATCATGCCGCCTCCTGGCCGATGCCGCTGGCGGCGCTAACGATGGTTTCCGCTGTCGCTTCACCGGCCTGGTATTCGGCGACCATCAGCCCTTCGTGCATCACGATAATCCGGTCGGCCATGCCCATGACTTCCGGCAGCTCTGACGACACCATAATCACCGCCAGTCCCTGGCTGACCAGCTCGGACATAAACTGATGCACGGCGGCTTTTGAGCCGATATCGATGCCTTTGGTCGGCTCATCGAGGATGATCACCTCGGGCTGGGTCGCCAGCCATTTGCCGATCACCACTTTCTGCTGGTTGCCGCCGGAGAGGGTCTCCACCGGCTGCCGCCAGCTGAAGGCTTTAACCTGCAGGCGCGAGGCATACTCGTCCGCCAGCCGCCATTCCCGGGCGTCGTTCAGGACGCCGTTAGGATTGAGCTTGCTGAGCTGCGGCAGACTGATGTTCTGGGCGATGGGCAGGGCGATGATCGCCCCCTGTTTCTGCCGCTCTTCCGGCACGCAGACGATGCCTGCGCGGATGGCGTCGGCGGGCTGGCGAAAGCGCATGGGGCTGCCGTTCAGGCGGATCTCGCCGGAGGAGGGACGCGAGACACCGGAGAGCGCCTGCATCAGCTCGGTGCGTCCGGCGCCCACCAGGCCGTAAAAGCCGAGAATCTCTCCCTTGCGCAGGCGGAAGCTGATATGAGCAAACTCGGTAGGATGACAGAGATCAGTCACCTCCAGCACCGTTTTCCCGGGTGTGCAGTCGACTTTCGGGTAGGTTTGGGTGATCGCCCGGCCCACCATCATCGACACCATTCGCTCTTCGGTGATGTCGCTTATCGCCCCGGAGCTGACGTACACCCCATCACGCAGGATGGTGTAATAATCGGCCAGCTCGAAAATTTCATCGAACTTATGCGAGATAAACAGGATCGCTTTGCCGTCCTGCTTCAGACGCTCGACGATGTGATAAAACTCCAGGATTTCATGCTGGGAGAGGGCGGCGGTCGGCTCATCGAGGATCACCACCTGGGCGTCGAAAGCCAGCGCCCGGGCAATCGCCACCATGTGCCGCTGGGCGATGCTGAGGGTTTTCAGCGTGGCCCGCGGGTCGATCTGGACTTCCAGCCGGGCGAGGATCTCGCTGGCTCTGCGGTGCATCGCTGGCCAGTCGAGTGTTTTTAACAGTCCCTTATACAGATACTGGCCGACGAAAATATTTTCACTGACCGAGAGTTCGTCAAACAGCACGGTTTCCTGGTGAATGGCGGTGATCCCTACCTTATGCGCCGACTCCGGCGTTGGCAGATGAATAGGGATCGCTTTATAGAGGATCTCGCCCTCTTCGGGCTGATAAATACCGGTCATCACTTTGACCAGTGTGGATTTCCCCGCGCCGTTTTCGCCGATTAAGGCGGTCACTTTGCCGGGCCAGAGATCAAGCTGCACGTTCTCAAGGGCGCGCACACCGGGAAAAATCTTGGTGATCCCCTTCAGCGACAGCAGTGGCGTTGATGCTGACATGATAGTTCTCCGTAAAATTCCCCTCACCCTAACCCTCTCCCCAGAGGGGCGAGGGAACGGTCCGGTGTCCGCTGGCGGCCTCGTGCAGAGGACCAGCCTTTCCCCCTCTCCCTCCGGGAGAGGGCCGGGGTGAGGGAATAAGGGTTAGAAAATTTTCGAGAACTTATCGATGTTGCTCGCATCGTAGACAAACGGCTCTGCCATCGCGCCATTCCCCTCAGCATCCAGCTTCACTTTGCCCAGCTTGCCCATACTGGCTTCGGTTTTGGTCGCCGTGCCTTTGACTAAATCGTCGGCCAGATAGGTGGCGGCGTAGCCCAGGTCAATCGGGTTCCAGATGGCGAAGCTTTTGCTGGCGCCGGACTTGATGGCGCCGGCCATTTCCGACGGCAGCCCCAGCCCGGTGACATAGACTTTGCCGATTTTGCCCTGATCCTTCACCGCCTGTGCGGCGGCAACAATGCCCACCGATGACGGCGAAACAATGACTTTCAGGTCCGGATATGATTTCAGCAGGCCCACCGCTTCGCGGTAGCTTTTATCCGACAGATCGTCACCGTAGGCGACAGTGACCAGCTGCACGGACGGATACTGCGGCAGCACCTTTTTCATCTCCTCAATCCAGATGTTCTGGTTAGTGGAGGTTGGGGTGGCACTTAACACGGCCACTTCGCCTTTCTCAACGTTCAGCGCCTTCAGCGCATCGGCGGCGAGCTTGACGTTGGTTTCGCCAATTAAGGCGTTATTCGAGGGGTTAAGATGGATCTGGCGGCCTGCCGGCGCCACGCCGGAGTCCCACGAGACCACCTTGATGCCGCGCTGCATCGCTTTTTTCAGCACCGGTACCACGGCGTCCGGATCGTTGGCGGAAATGGCGATCGCATCCACCCCCTGGGCGATCAACCCGTTCAGCACGTCGATCTGCGCTTCGGCGGTGGTAGTGGTCGGGCCGGTGTAGATCACTTTGACATCACCTAACTCTTTGGCTGCCTGTTGGGCGCCAACGTTGGCGGCTTCGAAGAAGCCATTTCCCAGCGATTTCGCCACAAGGGCGATTTTAACTTCTGCTAAGGCGGAACCGGACAACGCCAGGGCGGCAACGGTGAGGATCAAGCTTGTCTTTGTTTTCATTGCTTTTACTCCACATGAGTTAGTTTTGTAGGGTTTGCAGGTGATGTTTCGCCCCGTCTCGGTGAGCGGGGCGCGATGTTGTTATGGATAAAGATCTAAAGCGGACTGCAGCGGCTGCACATTGAAGCGTTTGCCAAGGGCGATAAGCTCTTCGCGGGTGATGGTCTGCTTCATCCCGCCCATGGACAAGACTTTCACCAGCACTTCGGCGGACTTCTCGGCGGTGTCGATCAGGCCGAAGGTCTCATCCAGCGTGGGGCCGCTGCCGAAGACGCCGTGGAACGGCCACAGCACCAGCGAGTGCTTTTGCATGGTTTCGGCGGTCGCCTGGCCGATTTCATCGGTGCCCGGCACCATCCACGGCAGAATGCCGACGCCGTCCGGGAAGACCACCAGACATTCGGTGCTACCTTCCCACAGCTTGCGGGTGAACAGATCGCTGTGGTTCTCCAGAACATAGGTCAGGGCGATCAGGTTGGTGGCATGGCAGTGCATGATCACCCGGTCTTTGCCGCCGGTCAGTTTGATGCGCTCGCTGTGCGACAGGAAGTGTGCCGGCAGCTCGGAGGTCGGTACGGCATCCTCGGTGAGGCCCCACAGGATATGGTATCCCGCGCCATCGCTGTCGACCTTTACCACGCCGAGGTTAGCGGCCGGGTCGAGCTGGACGTTACGGAAGAATTTGCCGGAGCCGGTGACGATAAATGGCTGGTTGGCCAGGGTTGGCATCGGCTGGCTGAGGGCGATATAACGCGGTTTGGCGTGGAAATCCGCCGCGTAAGGTTCGATATCCGCTTCATCCAGACGCAGCGTCAGGTTGCCGCCGTTGCGTTCGTCCCAGCCTTTCAGCCAGGCGTCGGAGGTGGCTTTGATCATGCCCTGGACGAACCAGGCGTCGATAATGGTCTGCATAGTCTTGTCTTTCCTGTTGATTCGGTGCGGGGTTGACCCCTCACCCTAAATATGTGCGTGCCCCCGGATTGCGCCGTAAACGGCTTATCCGGGCTACCGGTTCGTAGCCCGGGTAAGGCGTCAGCCGCGACCCGGGTAAGCCCGTGCATTACCCGCGCTGGCTCAGAACCGCATTCTCATAAGCCCGCACGTTGTCCAGCCACTGACTGCCCGCCGGCGTGTCATGACGCTGACAGTACATCTCCCAGATGGCCTGCCATGGCAGCGATTTTTGCTCTTCGAGCAGCGCCAGGCGGGCGGTGTAATCGCCGTCGTTCTCCAGCTGACGAAGCTGAGCGGTCGGTTCCAGCAGGGCACGCAGCAGCGCTTTTTTCATATTGCGGGTACCAATCACCCAGGCCGCGATGCGGTTGATGGAGGCATCGAAGAAGTCGAGCCCGATGTGCACGCGGTCAAACAGGTTATGGCGAATGATTTCGCTGGCGATGGCCTGGGTCTCATCATCCAGCAGCACCACGTGGTCGCTGTCCCAGCGCACCGGGCGGCTGACGTGCAGCAGCAGGCGCGGGATGTAGAGCATGGCGGCAGAGATTTTGTCGGAGATCACTTCCGTCGGGTGGAAGTGGCCGGCATCCAGGCACAGCGCGGTCTGGCGGCTGGTGGCGTAGCCCATATAGAACTCGTTGGAGCCGACGGTGTAGCTTTCGGCGCCGATGCCGAACAGCTTGCTCTCCACGGCGTCGATATGATGCGCCGGATCGAATTTCTCGCTGATCACCTCATCAAGGGCATTCAGCAACCGCTGGCGCGGCGCGAAGCGGTCAACGGTAATATCTTTCATGCCGTCCGGCACCCAGATATTCATTACCGATGGGGTACCCAGCTGTTCGCCAAAATAAGCGGATACGCGACGGCTGGCTTTGCAGTGGTCGATCCAGAACTGGCGGATCTCATCGTTGGCGTGCGACAGGGTAAAGCCGTCGGCGCTCAGCGGATGCGAGAAGCAGGAGGGGTTGAAATCCAGACCCAGTTTGTTGGCTTTCGCCCACGTAACCCAGTTTTTAAAGTGCTCCGGCTTAATCTCATTGCGCGCTACCGGCGCGTCGGATTCCAGGTAAATAGCGTGCAGGTTGAGACGCTTTGGTCCCGGGATCAGGCTCAGCGCCTGCTCAAGGTCGGCGCGTAGCTCTTCAGCATTGCGCGCTTTGCCCGGGTAGTTGCCGGTCGCCTGGATGCCGCCGGTCAGGCTTCCCGCCGGGTTTTCGAAACCGGCGACGTCGTCACCTTGCCAGCAGTGCATGGAGACGGGCAGACGGTCCAGCTGGCGCAGGGCCTCCTCGACATCCACGCCGACGGCGGCGTAGCGCTGCTTAGCAATTTCCCAGGCTTGTTCAAGTTGAGTGGTCATGCGCAAAGCTCCTTGGTCTGTTGTGGCTGAAACTGCGCCACGAAACGGGCAATTTCACTATCAGGATTGGGGGTAAAAGCGGTGAGCGCCGCGTTGTCGCGCACCACTTGACGAAACTCATCGACATTGGCCAGCTCGTCGAGGGTCATTAACTGGATGCCGATATTGCCGAGGGTGGAGGCTTCTATCGGGCCGGCCACGACGGCGATCCCGCAGGCGTCAGCGCACAGCTGGTTGAGCAGCGCGTTCTGGCAGCCGCCGCCGACGATATGCAGCTGGCTGAAGGGCTGGCCGCGCAGCGCCGCCAGCTCGTTAAGCACCCGGGCGTAGAGCAGCGCCAGGCTGTCGAAAATACAGCGCGCCAGCTCGGCATCGCTTTCAGGAACCGGCTGCCCGGCGTCGCGACAGGCGGCCTGGATCTCGGCGCTCATACTGGCCGGATTGATAAAGCGATCATCGTTGCAGTCAATCATGAAGCGGCACGCCGGTAGCGCGGCGGTGCGGGCGATCAGCCCCTGCAGGTCGCTGACGTGTTGTTCTTTCAGCACCCGCTGCAGCAGCCACAGGCCCATGATATTTTTCAGCACCCGATAGCGGCCTTCGGCTCCGCCTTCGTTGGTGATATTGGCCTGCAGCGCCGCGTCGCAGGTGTATGGGGTCAGGCTTTCAAACCCCATCAGCGACCAGGTGCCGGAGGAGAGATAGGCGGCATGGCGGTCGGCCAGCGGGGAGGCGATCACCGCGCTGGCGGTGTCGTGGCTGGCGACAGCGACCACCGGAATACGGTTGCCCTGCGGGCAGATCCAGTGACCAATCACATTGCCGGGGTGGGTCGGCTTTCCGAACCACGCCAACGGCGCGCCGGTCCAGTTCAGCAGCGTCTCATCCCAACTATCGCTATTGATGTTAACCAGCTGGGTGGTCGTGGCGTTGGTATATTCCCAGTTCAGATTGCCTGTCAGGCGGAAGCTGAAATAGTCGGGGATCAGCAGGGCATGCGCGGCCTGACTGACCAGCTCCGGCTGCTGCTCAACCAGGGCGCGCAGCTGGTAAAGGGTGTTAAACGGCAGAAACTGAATACCACTGCGGCGATAGATCTCCGCCCGGCCCAGTTGTTCTTCAGCGTGACGTAGCAGGCCCTGGGTGCGGTCGTCACGATAGGAGATCGGCAGTCCGACGCGCTGGCCCTGCTTATCCAGCAGGACATAATCCACCCCCCAGGTATCGATGCCGATACTGTCGATCAGGATGTCCTGCTCACACACTTTCTCCAGCCCGCGACGGATCTCGCCTTCCAGGCTATCCACATCCCAGCAGTCGAAGCCATCCACCTTCTGCAGGCTGTTGGTGAAGCGATGAATTTCCCGCAGGGTCAGGGCGCGTGGCCCGGACTGATAGCTGGCGAGCATCACCCGCCCGCTGGAGGCGCCTAAATCGACGGCGACACAATGACGAATACTCATGGAAAGACCCTTCTTAAAATCATTGTCCGCAGTCTAAAAAAGGCCGCTTACTGACACCTTCTCACTACGGACAGCCAAAACTGGCCGCTGGCAAGAAAGCAAAGGTGACCGTGAGGGAAATCACAATTTGCGGTTTTAGGGGGTGGCGAGGGGGATGTGATGGCGTCCGCAGTTCCGTATCTTTCCGGCTGATTCTTGAAAAAGCAGCAGGATTTACGAATTTCGCGGTCAAAAATTGAAGGCCGGATAGCCAACCCTTCATTACTATCAGCCGGTGACTGATAATTTTTCTCATTACGAGGGTGGCATCATGACCATATTGCACAGTACGGATTTCTTTAAGGCCGGGATCTCGACGGTGGCTATTGAACCCCGCCTCCCTCAGTCGGCCTTTCCGGAACATCACCATGATTTCCATGAAATTGTCGTCGTGGAGCAGGGCACGGGTATTCATGTCTTCAATGGCCAGCCCTATACCATCGGTGGCGGCTCAGTCTGCTTTATCCGCGATCATGACCGGCATCTTTACGAGCATACGGACAATCTGTGTCTGACCAATGTGCTCTATCGCGCGCCGGATGCGTTTCGTTTTCTCGCCGGGGTCAACCAGCTGCTGCCCCAGGAGCAGGAGGGGAACTACCCGTCGCACTGGCGGGTGAACCAGACGGTCCTGCAGCAGGTTCGGCATATCGTGGCGCAGATGGAGGCCATGGGGAGCGAAACGGATACCCATGCCGTCGCCAGCCGTGAGATCCTGTTTATGCAGCTGCTGGTGCTGTTGCGTAAAAGCAGTCTTGCGGAAGAGGCCACCAACAATGATGCGCGGCTGAATCAGCTGCTGGCCTGGCTGGAAGACCATTTTGCCCAGGAGATCTGTTGGGAGGAGGTGGCAGCGCAGTTTTCGCTGTCGCTGCGTACCCTGCACCGCCAGCTGAAGCAGCAGACCGGCCTGACGCCGCAGCGCTATCTTAATCGGGTGCGCCTGATGAAGGCCCGACACCTGCTGCGCCACAGCGATGAAAGCGTGACTGATATCGCTTTTCGCTGCGGCTTCGGCGACAGTAACCACTTTTCGACGCTTTTTCGCCGCGAATTTGACTGGTCGCCGCGCGATATCCGCCAGGGCCGCGACGCCATTCTTCAGTAACGCGAGAAGAGTCAACGTATTGCGGGTTAAAAACGCGAATAATGCGCCGTTATCCGCGTTTGGAGTGTGAGCCGTGGCCGGTCTGATTCTACGTAAAGAGGAGTTTTTCCCTTCCGCCACACAGGCAGTGGCAGTGGCCGACCGCTACCCGCAAAACGTTTTTGCCGAACATACCCATGAGTTCTGCGAGCTGGTGCTGGTGTGGCGGGGCAACGGGCTGCACGTCCTTAACGATCGTCCCTGGCGCATTACCCGCGGCGATCTGTTCTATATTCGCGCCGAAGATAAACACTCCTATGCTTCGGTCAATGATTTAGTCCTGCAGAACATCATCTATTGCCCGGAGCGGCTGCAACTTAATTTTGACTGGGCGGGAGCGATCCCTGGCCTCTTTGGCACGCCGTGGAAGCCCCACTGGCGCATGGGCAGCACAGGTATGGCGCAGGCGCGCCAGGTGATTAGCCAGCTTGAGCATGAGTGCGCCCGGCGCGACGCGCAGGGAAATGCGATGGCCGAACTGCTGTTTGCCCAGCTGGCGCTGACGTTGCAGCGCCATCGCTACGCGACGGATGATCCCGCGGCGACGCAGCGCGAAGCGCTGCTGGACAAACTGCTGGCCGCGCTGGCGGCCAGCCTCAGCCGCCCCTTTGTTCTGGAGCGTTTCTGCGAGCAGGAGGGCGGCAGCGAGCGGGCGCTACGCCAGCAGTTTCGCCAGCAAACCGGGATGACCATCAATCACTATTTACGCCAGCTGCGGATCTGCCATGCGCAGTACCTGCTGCAGCATACCGAGCGCTTAATCGGCGATATCGCCATGCAGTGCGGCTTTGAGGACAGTAACTACTTTTCGGTGGTTTTTAGCCGGGAAATCGGTATGTCGCCGGGGCAATGGCGGCAGCGCAGTCGCGCCGCCGCCTGAAAACCGTCGTTGTCTGGCTGATGAGCCGGTGGTTAACTGGCCATCCCCAGACCGACGATATTGGCGGCGATGATGATCACCACGCAGCCGAGGCTCAGGACGCTCACCGGACGACGGCCGGCGTTGTTCCACTCCTTCAGCACCAGACCCACCAGACCGCCACACAGCACGTAGAAACTCATGTGCAGCATCCAGCTCATATAGTCATACTGCGCCGGAATGCTGGCATGGCCCCAGGCATAGAAGAAGAACTGGAGATACCACATCAGGCCGCCGAGGGCGGAGAGCAACAGGTTGCTGATGATGAGCGGTTTGGCCAGCGAAAAATCGGCTGTGACGGACAGACTCTTCACTTTCGCCAGACGAATAAAGCAGAAGCCGAGATTGACCAGCGCCCCGCCGCCCATAATGACTACGTAGCTTGGCAGCGCTGCGTACAGCGGGTCGACGCCGAGCGCCGCGGCAGCGTCATGCATCGGTTTGGCGGCGTTCATCGCGAACGACATCCCTGCGGAGAAGATGCCGCACATCACCGCCAGCAGAAGCCCTTTCTTCAGATTGAACTCTTCGGCTTTGATGCCCATTTTGCGCTCTTTCAGCTGGCCCGCGCGGGTGACGATGCCGACGCCAACCACCGCCACCAGCACGCCAAGCAGCGTCATTTGACCGCCCTGGGTGTGCATCAGCACCGAAAACTGACCATTAATAATCGGCGTCATCAGCGTGCCGACAATCAGCGTGATGCCAATGGCGATGCCTATTCCCATCGACATGCCGAGATAGCGCATGGTCAGGCCATAGTTGATATTACCGATACCCCACATGGCGCCGAACAGGAAGACCGGCAGCAGCGTGGAGGCGCTAAAAGAGCGGTAGTAGGCCCAGAAATCGGGTAACAGCGTGGCGCTGATGGCCCAGGGCAGGATCAGCCAGGAGACGATCCCCCCAACCGACCACATGGTTTCCCACGACCAGTGTTTTACTTTTTTGAACGGGGCATAGAAACAGGCGGCACTGGCGGCCCCTATCAAATGCCAAAAAATACCCATCGTAATCGCGTGGTTCATTGATTTTATCCTCATCTTTTTTATCGGAGACGGCGGCTTCCGATGTGATGAGTGTAAAAATTAGCCGCTTTGGCCGCCTTCAAGCCGTTGCCACAGGATGGCGAACCCTGGCAACCATGGGCTTAATTAGTTGTTCTACATCACAAAATGGCGGGTATTTCTTCTGGTTATATCCATATGAAAAATACGGCATTGATAAGCATTTTCAATACCATTTAATTAACTATAATGGACAAACTGCTTACGCGGCGTTAACACTTGAGCCGCTCGACAATAATGGAGATGATTATGAGCTATACCCTGCCATCCCTGCCGTACGCTTACGATGCTCTGGAACCGCACTTCGACAAGCAGACGATGGAGATCCATCACACTAAACACCATCAGACCTACGTGAACAATGCTAACGCCGCGCTGGAAAGCCTGCCGGAGTTCGCTAACCTGTCCGCTGAAGAGCTGATCACCAAGCTGGATCAACTGCCGGCTGACAAAAAAACCGTACTGCGTAACAACGCGGGCGGCCACGCTAACCACAGCCTGTTCTGGAAAGGCCTGAAAACCGGCACCACCCTGCAGGGCGACCTGAAAGCGGCTATCGAGCGCGATTTCGGCTCTGTAGACAATTTCAAAGCGGAATTCGAAAAAGCCGCTGCGACCCGTTTCGGCTCCGGCTGGGCGTGGCTGGTACTGAAAGGTGACAAACTGGCCGTTGTCTCCACCGCCAACCAGGATTCCCCGCTGATGGGCGAAGCCATTTCCGGCGCTTCCGGCTTCCCGATCCTGGGTCTGGACGTGTGGGAACACGCTTACTACCTGAAATTCCAGAACCGTCGCCCGGACTACATCAAAGCCTTCTGGGACGTAGTGAACTGGGACGAAGCTGCAGCGCGTTTTGCCGCTAAAAAATAAGGTTGCATTGCGCTAAGAGAGAAGCGAGTCTGATGACTCGCTTTTTTTATATCTGTAGCAAGGAGAGCAGCCATGCATTATCCGGTGAATGTCTTTGTCGGCAAAATCAGGGACTACGCGGGCAGTCGCCCCAGCGCGATCGGCAAAATCCAGGTTGATGGCGAATTGCAGCTCGGCGATCTCGGCCTCGATGGGGACGAGCAGGCGGAGAAGAAAATTCACGGCGGGCCGGACCGCGCGCTGTGCCACTATCCGCGCGAACACTATGCCGACTGGATCCGTGAATTCCCCCAGCAGGCCGAGCGCTTCTGCGCGCCGGCGTTCGGCGAAAACCTCTCCACCACCGGGCTCACCGAGCAAAATGTTTATATCGGCGATATCTTTCGCTGGGGCGAGGCGCTGATCCAGGTCACCCAGCCGCGATCGCCGTGCTTCAAGCTCAATTTTCATTTTGCGATCGGCGATATGGCGCAGCTGGTGCAAAACAGCGGGAAGACCGGCTGGTTGTATCGGGTGATTGCCGGGGGGCAAGTCTCCAGCGATGCGCCGCTCGAGCTGGTTTCCCGGCTGAGCGATGTCAGTGTTCATGAGGCCGGGGCGATTGCCTGGCAGATGCCGTTTGATGATGATCAGTACCACCGCTTATTGTCGGCTGCGGGCCTGTCGGTGAGCTGGAGCCGAACGATGCAGAAGCGGCGTTTAAGCGGCAAGATCGAGGATAATTCGCGGAGATTATGGGGGAAATAATTCCCCCTATTGAGTATTTCCGGGATGCTCCCGGCTTAGCGCAGCGCAAGCCGGGATAGCATCAGGTGCGCTTATACAGCGGTAGCCAAAGGGTTAAGCGCAAACCACCCAGCGGGCTGTCGTCGGCCTTCACCCAGCCGCGGTGCTGCTGAATAGCGGTTTCGACAATCGCCAGACCCAGGCCGGTGCCGCCGGACTCGCGGTCGCGCGCCTCATCGGTCCGGTAGAATGGCCGGAAAATCTGTTCGCGATCTTCCGGGCTGACTCCCGGGCCGTCGTCGTCGACGTTAACCGTAATCCCGTCTTTATCCACCGAGAAGCTGACGGAAATCTTCGTGTGCGAGTAGCGCAGAGCGTTGCGGACGATATTCTCCAGCGCGCTTTCCAGCGCATTGGGGTTACCGTACAGCGGCCACGGGCCCGGCGGATACTCAACGGTGAAAGATTTACCCATCTGCTCGGCTTCAAACGCCGCGTTGTCCAGCACTTCGCCCCACAGCTGATTGGCTTTCACCGTCTCGCTGACCAGGGCATTTTTTGCCTGGTTGCGCGACATCACCAGCAGGTCGTTGATCATGCTGTCCAGCCGGTGCGCCTCGGTTTCGATACGCTCCAGCTCCTTGCTCTCACCACTGCGGCGACGCAGCAGGGCGGTACCCAGCTGCAGGCGCGTGAGCGGCGTGCGCAGCTCGTGCGAGATATCAGACAGCAACCGCTGTTGGCTGGTCATCATCCGCTCCAGCGCGGTGACCATCTGGTTAAAGCTGGCGCCAGCGGCTAAGAACTCCTGCGGCCCGGCTTCCAGTTCCGGATGCTGACGCAGGTTGCCCTGGGCGACTTCGTCGGCGGCGTTTTTCAGCTTACGCGCCGGTTTCGCCAGGCTCCACGCCAGCCACAGCAGCAGCGGAGCGCTGACCAGCATCGTGACGATCAGTAGCAGCAGGGGGCGGTCAAACAGCAGGTTGATAAAGTCAGATTGTGAGGTGCTGGCGGGACGAATGAGATAGAGCTGATAGTTATCCTCCCCGTCCCTGACGGAAAACGGCCCCACCATTTCCAGGCGGCCATAGCGTTTTTTCTGCGGATGATCGGCATTATCGGCCTGGCCGATAAAGTTACGAATGATCTGCATCTCGTTGCGTTCTGCGCCGATCACGCGGCCTTCGCTGGTCACCAGCAGCAGGCGTTGTCCCGGAGGCGCCCATTTATCGATGGCGCGAAACAGACGACGCCACCACATCAGGTCGTTTGGCGGGTCGGTCGCCAGCTCGGCCTCGACGTGCTGTTCGATCATAATGCCCTGACGCTGCTCGCTTTCCAGCAGCTCGGTCATCTGCCGGGAGTCCAGTTTGGGCAACATCAGCACCAGCATCAACACCAGCGCCAGCGTGAGCCAGAAGATGGCGAAGATGCGTGCAGTCAAACTTCCTATCATGAAGCGGAAACCATCAGATACCCGCGACCACGCAGCGTTTTAAACCATGGATGACCATCTTTTCGCTCCGGCAGCTTACGCCGCAGGTTGGAAATATGCATATCGATGGCGCGGTCGAACGGCGTCAGGCGCTTGCCTAACACTTCCTGGCTTAAATGTTCACGCGACACTACCTGGCCGAGATGCTGCGCTAACAGATAGAGCAGGGTGAACTCGGTACCGGTGAGCTCCAGTGTCTGACCATCGAAATTGGCTTCCTGGCGGCCCGGATTCAGGCTTAAGGCATCCACTTCCAGCGTTGGCGATCCGGCTTCGGTCGTCTGCTGCTGCTCGCTCCAGTGGGAACGGCGCAGAATCGCGCGTATACGGGCCACCAGTTCACGATCGTTGAACGGCTTAGGCAAATAGTCATCCGCGCCCAGCTCAAGGCCGAGAACGCGATCCAGCTCGCTCCCGCGCGCTGTTAGCATGATAACCGGGGTCTGGTGTGTCTGACGCAGCTCTTTCAGCGTATCGATACCGTTTTTCTTCGGCATCATCACGTCGAGCAGCAATAAATCAACGCTGTCGTCCAGAAGGGCCAGCGCCTGTTCCCCATCATGGGCCACCAGCACGTTAAAACCTTCCATATCGAGCAGCTCTTTTAACAGGGAGGTGAGCTCCCGGTCATCATCAACTAACAGGATTTTATTCATCTTTTAAATACCTCCGAGGCAGAAATTACGTCATCAAGGCCCGCTAATCCATGACTTTACGTTGTTTTACACCCCCTGACGCATGTTTGCAGCCTGAATCGTAGACTGTCTCTCGTTGAATCGCGACACAAACGTTTTGGGAGTATGTGATGCGCAATGTTATCGCTGCCGTCATGGCCTCAACGCTGGCGCTAAGTGCATATAGCCAGGCCGCTGAAGTCGTTACCAGCGTTAACTGGCTCCCCGGAGACGAAGGGGGACAGCGCGGTAGCCAGAGCCATATGTTTGACGGCATAAGTTTAACCGAGCAGCAACGTCAGCAGTTACGGGATCTTATGCAACGGGCACGCCATGATAGGCTCCCCGTTAATGTTAGCGAAATGGAGACAATGCATCGCCTTGTCACCGCAGAAAATTTTGATGAAAACGCTGTGCGCGCTCAGGCAGAAAAAATGGCGCAGGAACAGGTTGCTCGCCAGGTCGAAATGGCTAAGGTCCGCAACCAGATGTACCACCTGCTTACGCCAGAGCAGCAAGCGGTTTTAAATGCTAAGCACCAGCAACGTATGGATCAGTTGCGTGAGGTTGCAAGGATGCAGAAAGGCTCAGCAATGATGCTTTCGAGTAGTAGCAACACCCTGCAACCCCAGTAACAAACCCTGTTTTCCTTGCCATAGACACCATCCCTGTCTTCCCCCACATGATGTGGGGGTTTTTTTTGCCCTTTTTTCGGCAAATCAACTTCTTCGCGTATCCCGTGAGCGTCACAAGTTCAGGTTATACTAAGCGCATTGCAGGAGAAGGAGCCTATATGAATCAATCTTATGGCCGGTTGGTCAGCCGCGCCGCTATCGCCGCGACGGCCATGGCCTCCGCGTTACTTTTGATCAAAATTTTTGCGTGGTGGTATACCGGTTCAGTCAGTATTCTGGCTGCGCTGGTGGATTCACTGGTGGATATTGCCGCCTCGCTGACCAACCTGCTGGTGGTTCGCTATTCGCTGCAACCTGCTGATGAAGAGCATACCTTTGGCCACGGCAAAGCGGAATCGCTGGCGGCGCTGGCGCAAAGCATGTTTATCTCCGGCTCGGCGCTGTTTCTGTTTCTCACCGGCATTCAGCACCTGGTGCGTCCGGAGCCGCTGCAGGCCGCTGGCGTTGGGGTCGTCGTCACGTTGATCGCCTTGTTCAGCACGCTGGCGCTGGTGACCTTCCAGCGCTGGGTGGTGCGAAAAACCCAGAGCCAGGCGGTGCGGGCAGATATGCTTCATTATCAGTCTGATGTTATGATGAACGGCGCCATTCTGGTGGCGCTGGGCCTTTCCTGGTATGGCTGGCATCGCGCCGATGCGTTGTTTGCATTAGGAATTGGCATCTATATTTTATATAGCGCGCTGCGGATGGGCTATGAGGCGGTTCAGTCACTACTCGACCGCGCCTTGCCTGACGAGGAGCGTCAGGACATTATCACCATCGTGACCGCATGGCCCGGCATCCGCGGGGCGCACGATCTACGAACGCGGCAGTCAGGGCCGACCCGCTTTATTCAGATTCATTTGGAAATGGAAGATAACCTCCCGCTGGTGCAAGCCCACGTGATTGCAGACCAGGTGGAGCAGGCGATTCTGCGCCGTTTCCCGGGTTCCGATGTCATTATCCATCAGGATCCCAGTTCTGTAGTGCCAGCGGCGCAGCAGGGCTTTTTTGAGCGTTAGGTTATAGTCTGTAAACTCGATGTAAAAATGTGGGGCAGATCGGCATTTTTTGTATAAATTACCGCCGTTTGGTCTGACCTGAATCAATTCAGCTTGAGGCGTTTGATATACTATTGTCATTAGCGTCGTGCACTCCTGGTGAGGGAGCGCTTCAGGCAACAGAATTATTTTTTGCTTCCTAAGTTCAGAGGTAGTCATGATTAAGAAAATCGGTGTGTTGACAAGTGGCGGTGATGCGCCGGGCATGAACGCAGCAATTCGTGGCGTTGTGCGCGCGGCATTAACGGAAGGTCTGGAAGTTTTTGGAATCTATGACGGTTACCTCGGATTGTATGAAGACCGTATGGTTCAGCTCGACCGTTACAGCGTTTCCGACATGATCAACCGCGGCGGCACCTTCCTGGGCTCCGCTCGCTTCCCGGAATTCCGCGAAGAACACATTCGCGCTGTGGCTATCGAAAACATGAAGAAGCGCGGCCTGGACGCGCTGGTGGTTATCGGTGGTGACGGGTCCTATATGGGCGCAATGCGCCTGACCGAGATGGGCTTCCCGTGCATCGGCCTGCCTGGCACCATCGACAACGATATCAAAGGCACTGACTACACCATCGGCTTTTTCACCGCCCTGAGCACCGTGGTGGAAGCGATTGACCGTCTGCGCGACACCTCTTCTTCACACCAGCGTATCTCCGTGGTGGAAGTGATGGGCCGTTACTGCGGCGACCTGACCCTGGCGGCGGCGATTGCTGGCGGCTGTGAGTTCATCATGGTGCCGGAAGTGGAATACACCCGTGACGATCTGGTCGCTGAAATCAAAGCCGGTATCGCGAAAGGGAAAAAACACGCTATCGTGGCGATTACCGAGCACATGTGCGACGTTGACGAGCTGGCAAGCTACATCGAGAAAGAAACCGGCCGTGAAACTCGCGCTACCGTTCTTGGCCACATTCAGCGTGGCGGTTCCCCGGTTCCTTACGACCGTATCCTGGCTTCCCGTATGGGCGCTTATGCGATTGAACTGCTGCTGCAGGGACAAGGTGGTCGTTGCGTCGGCATTCAGAATGAGAAGCTGGTGCACCACGACATTATCGATGCCATCGAGAACATGAAGCGTCCGTTCAAGAACGACTGGCTGGATTGCGCGAAGAAACTGTACTAAGTTGCGCGTCGGATAAACAAAAGGCCTTCTCATGGAGAAGGCCTTTTTTATGGCGGAGGGTTTATTCGATATCCAGCGGGTCTTCCGACAGGATCATCCCGGTGTTATCGGCATACAGATGGTCGCCGGAGAAGAAGGTCACCCCGCCGAAATTGACGCGCACGTCGCTTTCGCCGATACCTTCGCCAGCTGCGCCGACCGGAATTGCCGCCAGCGCCTGGATGCCGATGTCCAGTTCCTCAAGGTCGTCCACCTGGCGCACCGCGCCATAGACCACTAACCCTTCCCATTCATTCTGTACGGCGAGACGCGCCAGGTCGGCGTCAATTAACGCGCGTCGTACTGAGCCGCCGCCGTCGATCAGGAGAATATGACCACGGCCATTCTGCTCGAGCAGATCATAGAGCAACCCGTTATCCTCGAAACATTTTACCGTAATGATTTGTCCACCAAACGACGACCGTCCTCCAAAGTTAGAGAACAGCGGTTCCACGACGTTGACATCTTCCTGGTAGATGTCACAAAGCTCGGAAGTATCGTATTTCATAGGCTTAACGTTCAGTTGCTGCGAGAGTTTTTAGTATATCCCGCGAATCCCATTGTTGGCAAAATCATCAATTGTTAATTGATATTTGTCAGTTAAGCCATCAGCTTACTGGCAATAATTCCGATGACAAACAGCAGGTTGGTCAGTAAGGCCCCTTTAACCGTCTTTTCGAGCATCGGCCGCATCGCTACCGGATCAGGTTCGCGCAGGACGTAGCGCGCCTGTTTGACCAGCAGCGGCGTGGCGAGAATAAACAGCCAGCCCCACACAGAATGCAGCGCCAGCAGATTAAACAGCGCCAGGCACAGCAGGGAGCCGAACAGCAGGCAAGCATGATAGCGACGGGCATTGACCGGCCCCAGGCGCACGGCGAGGGTGTTCTTCCCGTTCTGCCGGTCGCTGTCGATATCGCGCAGATTATTGATGTTCAGCACGGCGGTCGCCAGCAGACCGCAGGCCGTCGCCGGCAGAAAAATGGCGGCTTCCACATTGTGCGCTTGCAGATACCAGCTGCCGAGGACGCTCAACCAGCCGAAGAAAATGAGTACCGAGATATCACCCAGGCCAATATAACCATACGGGCGGGTGCCCACCGTGTAGGTGATGGCGGCCACGATGGACAGGCCACCCAGCACAAGGAAGCCGATAAAATCGCCGACGCTCTGCCATGCAGCGCACAACAGCGCCAGACCAAACAGACAGATCAGCGCGACGGTGACGATGAGGGCGCGCTTCATCTGCTGGGGGGTAATCACCCCTTTCTGCATGCCGCGCAGCGGCCCGATGCGATCCGGTTTATCACTCCCCTTGACCGCGTCGCCGTAGTCATTGGCCAGATTAGAAAGAATTTGCAGCAAGCCGGCGGTGATCAGCGCCAGCAGAGCAACCCAGGGATCAAAATGGCCCTGCTGCCAGGCAAGGGTGGTGCCAACAATAATCGCGGCAAACGCCAGTGGTAACGTTTTAGGACGCAGGCTTTCCAGCCACGCCTGAGAACGGCTGATATCAGTCATAGTTATTTTAGCCAATAAAAATGGGGGCTATAGCCCCCATCAACAGTGATGAAAATGCATTGCACCGGATTATAGGATAAAACGGCTCAGATCTTCATCTGCCACCAGAACATCCAGGTGTTTACTCACATATTCGGCATCGATAATGACGGTCTGGCCGTTCATCTCGCTGGCATCATAGGAAATATCTTCCACCAGACGCTCCAGCACGGTGTGCAGGCGACGCGCACCGATATTCTCGGTGGTTTCGTTTACCTGCCATGCGGCCTGGGCGATACGCTTGATACCGTCTTCAGTGAAATCGATGCTCACCCCTTCGGTCGCCATCAGCGCTTTGTACTGCACGGTGATGGAGGCGTTCGGCTCGGTCAGGATGCGCTCGAAGTCATGGGTGGTCAGCGCCTTCAGCTCAACGCGGATCGGCAGACGCCCCTGCAGCTCAGGGATCAGATCGGACGGACTGGCCACCTGGAACGCGCCGGAGGCGATAAACAGGATGTGGTCGGTCTTAACCATCCCGTGCTTGGTGGAGACGGTGCAGCCTTCAACCAGCGGCAGCAGGTCGCGCTGTACGCCTTCACGAGACACGTCCGGGCCGGAGGAGTTGCCGCCGCGCTTACAGATTTTGTCGATTTCGTCGATAAAGACGATACCGTGCTGTTCTACAGCGTCGATGGCTTCCTGCTTCAGCTCTTCCGGGTTGACCAGCTTGGCCGCTTCTTCTTCAATCAGCAGCTTCATCGCGTCTTTGATTTTCAGCTTACGCGGTTTCTGCTTCTGGCCACCGAGGTTCTGGAACATGGACTGCAGTTGGCTGGTCATCTCTTCCATGCCCGGAGGGGACATGATTTCAACGCCCATCGGCGCCGCAGCGAGATCGATTTCAATCTCTTTATCGTCCAGCTGGCCTTCACGCAGTTTCTTGCGGAACGCCTGGCGCGCAGCAGAGGGTTCCTGCGGCTGTTCAGCCTGGCCCCAGTTGTTTTTCGCCGGTGGGATCAGCACGTCAAGTACGCGCTCTTCCGCCAGCTCTTCCGCGCGGTAACGGTTCTTATCGATGGACTGCATGCGAACCATTTTGATCGCCGCATCGGTCAGATCGCGGATGATCGAGTCCACTTCTTTACCAACATAGCCCACTTCGGTGAACTTGGTCGCTTCAACTTTAATAAACGGCGCGTTGGCCAGTTTCGCCAGACGACGGGCAATCTCGGTTTTACCGACGCCGGTTGGGCCGATCATCAGAATGTTTTTCGGCGTGACTTCATGACGCAGCTCTTCATTAAGCTGCATCCGGCGCCAGCGGTTACGCAGGGCAATAGCAACAGAACGCTTGGCGGCGTCCTGGCCGATAATGTGTTTGTCCAGTTCGCTGACAATTTCGCGTGGGGTCATTTCAGACATGGGAGATCCTTACGCTTTAGAAGGTAATTCTTCGATGGTGTGGAAATGGTTGGTATAGATGCAGATATCACCTGCAATATCCAACGCTTTCTCGGCGATGTCGCGCGCGCCCATATCGGTGTTTTCCAGCAGCGCGCGGGCCGCGGCCTGGGCGTAAGGACCGCCGGAGCCGATAGCAATCAAATCGTTTTCTGGCTGTACCACGTCGCCGTTACCGGTGATGATAAGCGACGCGTTTTCGTCCGCGACGGCCAGCAGCGCTTCCAGCTTGCGCAACATCCGATCGGTTCGCCAGTCTTTGGCCAGCTCAACGGCGGCCTTCACCAGATGGCCCTGGTGCATTTCCAGTTTACGTTCAAACAGTTCGAACAGCGTGAAGGCGTCAGCAGTGCCGCCAGCGAAACCGGCAATCACTTTGTCGTTGTACAGACGACGCACTTTCTTCACGTTGCCCTTCATCACGGTGTTGCCCAGCGTGGCCTGGCCATCACCGGCAATAACAACATGGCCGTTACGGCGAACACTTACAATTGTAGTCACGAGCAGACCCCTTGGTTGCAAAAGCGGAACAGGGGCCCCGCGCTGTCCGCGGGGCCGAATGCAATTATAGATGGGGGGGATTTTGAGGGTTTCAACCCCTGGCGGCGAGACGAATGCAGTTCGCGTGTCCGGCCATCTTCAGGCGGGTGATCATCTCGTTGGCGCTTTCTTTGCCTTTCAGCGGACCAATGACTACGCGGTTCCAGCCGTTATTAGTGGTGATGTGCGAAGCGAATCCTTCGAAAGCCAGCTGAGCGCGGACGGTTTCGGCCTGCTCGGCGCCTTTAAAGGAGCCGCACTGGATCATCCAGCTACGATCGTCTTTCTTCTCGGCGGCAGCGGCTTTCGGCGCTTCCTCCACGCGGGTCACCGGCGCGGCGGCCTGCGTACGTGGCTGCGTGGTATTGGTATGCGCCGGCGTCTGCAATAGATCCTGGTACGGCTGCTGGTTCGACGCGGTCTGCTTTGGCTGTTGCTGCTGCACTGGCTTCGGCTGCTGGACGCGCGGCTGCTGCTGCACGGTCTGCGGCTGAGTTTGCGCCCACTGCTGCTGCTGTGCCTGCTGCTGTTGCTGTGCTAAACGCTGACGCTGCAGCGTCTGCTGGCGCTGCGCCGGGGTTTGTTCGTTCCACGGCACTTCGGTCAGCTGGGTTGGCTGCTGGCGCATATCGGCCTGCATCTGGGTGAGCAGCTGGCGCTGCTCGTCGGTCAGCTGTTCCGGTTTCATCACCTCGCCACCGGCAGTCGGTTCGGTCGGCGCGCGAACGCCAGGCTGGCGACTTTCCAGCTCTTTGATATAGCGCCAGCGCTCTTCCGGTTTTGGCGGCAAGCCGTTACCGGCGGCCTGGCGATTTTGCATCGCTTCCGCTTCTTCTTTCTTATGGTGCGTAATGAAATAAAGTCCACCGATAAAGGCCACCAGCACAGCCGCCGCGATCGCCACCATAGCCGGTGAAATCGCCGGAAGGCTGCTTTGCTTATTCCTTGAGCTTCGGGTCGTGCTCTTTTTGCGCCGCGAAGAAGCCGGTTGGCTGCGGCGTACATAATCTCGTTGTGCCACTATCGTTTCGCTGTCTTATATTCGTTCGTCAGCCCGCCATGTTACTTAAGCGGCGGGCCTTTGACCAGAAGTGCAGGCCCGAAAGCCTGATGGTTATCGTCTGATTTTTTGCGTACTGCCGCGAACAATCAGTTCGCAGTCGAGCAGACGCGAGCCGCTGTTCACGTTATGACCCTGCATTTGCTCAAGTAATAGCAGCATTCCTTCACGGCCGATATCAAAACGCGGCTGTGAAACGGTGGTCAACGGCGGATCGCAAAATTCAGACAACGCGATGTTATCGAAGCCGACAATCGACAGGTCGTCCGGCACCTTCAGGCCGCGGCGTTTCGCCAGCGACAAGGCGCCCAGCGCCATCACATCACTATGGCAGAAGACCGCGGTGGGCGGTATCGGCTGTGACAGCAGCTGCTCCAGCGCGTTGGCGCCGGCTTCGAAGGTAAAGTTGCCGCGAGCGATATAGTGCGGATCGACGGTGATACCGCTGCGGCGCAGCGCCTGCACATAACCCTGCAGGCGATAATGGCACAGCGGCATATCTTCCGGGCCGGCGATACAGCCGATACGCTGGTGTCCCAGCTCGTGGAGATAGTTCACCGCGTTAAAGGCCGCCGTCAGGTTATCGATATGGACGGTGGGCAGTTCCAGCTCCGGCGCGAATTCGTTCGACATAACCATCGGCGGCAAATTGCGCTGCTCTTCCACGCTGGCGTCAAACGGCAGGCGCGAGCTGAGCAGCACCATGCCGTCGATCTGCTTGGTGATGATAAGGTCGATAAAGGTTTTTTCTTTCTGGTTCTGGTGAGCGCAATCGCCGATTAACACCAGATAACCGTGCTCGGCGGCAGTGACTTCAATTCCGCGGATGACTTCACTAAAAAAGGGATCGCAGATATCCGGCACGATCACGAGGATCGTCCGCGATTCGTTGCGCTTCATATTTCGCCCGAGCGACTGCGGTAAATAGCCGACTTCCAGCGCCGCCTGTTCGACCCGGCTACGGGTGGCTTGCGACACCTTATCAGGGTTCATCAACGCTCGGGACACGGTTGCCGTGGAAACGTTTGCTTTGAGAGCGACGTCTTTCATGGTGGCGGCAACCACTTGTTTTTTGGGCTTCACCTGGTTTCTCCTCGCTGAATGGCGCTGACATTTCCCTTGCGCGCTAACTGCTGCATCATTTTTATCAGATAGTCGCGGCAGTGAGTTACAGAATTTTCATGAAAAACGTGATGCTTGTTGAATTTTTCGATCCGGCTCGCAAGAGAAGCCTTACCCTTCAATAGGATCGACATCCAGCACCCATTTCACTTTTCTCGCCTCCGGTAGCGTATTGATTAACGCCAGCGTACCGCTGACGATGTGCTGCAGGCGCACCCGCGAAGGATGCTGCAGTAATATTTGCCAGCGCCAGCGGCCGCCGCGCTTCGGCGCCAGCGCCGGAACCGGACCGAGCACCCACAGTTTATCGTCGGCCAGCGGGCTGGCCTGCAGTAGATTGCGCAATTGCTGTAAAAACAGCGGCGCCTGCTGGTTGTTATGGTCTTCAGCACGAATCAACACGTGGCTGGTCCACGGCGGTAGCTGCATCGTCTGCCGCTCTGCCAGCGCCTGCTCGGCAAAAGCGTCGTAGCCTTTATACAGCAGGGTCTGCAGCAGAGGGTGCTCCGGATGGTGGGTTTGCAGGATCACTTCGCCCTGTTTTCCTGCCCTGCCCGCTCGTCCGGAGACCTGGGTATAGAGCTGAGCGAAACGCTCTGCGGAACGGAAATCAGCGGAAAACAGTGCCCCGTCGACGTCCAGCAGGGAGACGAGGGTCACGTCCGGGAAGTGATGGCCTTTGGCCAGCATTTGGGTGCCGATCAAAATACGCGCGCCGCCGCGATGGACCGCGGCGAGATGTTCCTCAAGCGCCCCTTTACGGCTGGTGGTATCGCGGTCGATACGCGAGATAGGCACGCCAGGGAACAGCGGTGTCAGGGACTGCTCCAGTTGCTCGGTGCCGATACCCACCGGCACCAGATGTGTGGAACCGCAGGAAGGGCACTGGCGCGGGATAGGGCGCTGACTGTCGCAATGGTGGCAGCGCAGATGGTGCTGCGCCTGGTGCAACGTATAGTAGCTGTCGCAGCGCGGGCACTCCGCGATCCAGCCGCAGTCGTGGCACAGCAGCGCTGGCGCAAAGCCGCGGCGGTTAAGAAACAGGATCACCTGGTTATCCGCCTGCAGATGCTGGCGCATGCGGTTGATCAGCGCGGGTGACAGACCCGCCTGCAGCACCTGTCCTTTCAGGTCGAGCACGTGCTGCTGGGCTGGACGCGCGTTGCCCGCGCGTTTGCTTAAGGTTAACTGCCGATATTTGCCCTGGCGGACGTTGTGCAGGGTCTCCAGCGCCGGCGTCGCCGAGCCGAGAATAATCGGGATCTGTTCGCTGTGAGCGCGCCATACCGCCAGGTCGCGGGCGTGGTAGCGCCAGCCCTCCTGCTGTTTGTAGGAGCTGTCATGCTCTTCGTCGATGACGATGACGCCGAGATCTTTAAACGGGGTAAACAGCGAGGAGCGAGTGCCTATCACAATGGCCGCTTCGCCGTTTTTCGCCTTCAGCCAGGCCGAGAGACGTTCGCTGTCATTGAGTCCGGAGTGCAGCACTTCCACCGGCGCATTAAAGCGCTGGCGAAAACGGGCGATAGTTTGCGGCGTCAGGCCGATCTCCGGCACCATCACCAGCGCCTGGCGCCCCTGCGCCAGTACATTCTCCAGCACGCTCAAGTAGACTTCCGTTTTCCCTGAGCCCGTGATGCCTGCCAGTAGCCAGGCGGAGAAGCGATCGGCAGCGCTGTGGATCGCCCCGACGGCGGTGGCCTGTTCGGTATTCAGACGCAGGCGCTCGCCGGCAACCGAATACGTGCTGCGCCAGTCGGTGAGGACGGGCGCTTCACAGGCCAGCTCCGCCAGCCCTTTGCCACGCAGCGCCTGCAGCGCCGCTTCATTAAATTCCAGTTCGCTAACCTGATGACGCCAGATCTTTCCCTGGCGCAGCGCCGCCAGCGCCTGCTGCTGCTTTGGGGAGCGTTTCAGAGCGTTGAGGTCGACAGCCTGCCCCTGCTCGGTGGCGAACCAGTACCACAGCGGCGTAGCGCTGGCGGGTTTGCCCTGGCGCAGCAGAATGGGCAGCGCATGGAACAGCACATCGCCAATCGGATGATGGTAATACTCAGCCGCCCACATCAGCAGTCGCCAGACGGTGCCGGAGAAGACCGGCTCGTCGTCCAGCGCTTCGGCGACCGGTTTGAGTTCATCCAGCGGCAGCTCGCTGCGCTCGCTCACCGCCGCGACAATGCCGATCCGCTCCTGTTTGCCGAACGGCACCCGCACCCGACAGCCCGCTTTGACCGCCATGCCATCAGGCAGCAGATAGTCAAAGGTGCGCGGTAGCGGAACGGGTAGGGCAACGTGGGCGACGGGCATGTCATCTTCCTGACTTGAAATCTGGCGGGATAGTATACACATTACGATAAGGCGGCGCGGATCAGTTTGCATATGCTGGTCAAATTCTGTATGATTCGCCGCCTTCAATGCACTTTATACCGCATTGGAGATTGACCATTACCGTACGCTTCGCGCTGTCAGCAGCGTGGAAGACGACGGGAAATTATTAATATCGCGTGGTGTCTGGCGTTAGGGCTGGAAGAGCGACGCGGCCTTAACTGAGGTTCTCCCATGAAAAAAGGTATTCACCCAAAATACGAAGAAATTACTGCTACCTGTTCTTGCGGTAATGTCATGAAAATCCGTTCCACCGTTGGTCACGACCTGAACCTCGACGTGTGCGGTAAATGCCACCCGTTCTTCACCGGCAAACAGCGTGATGTTGCTACCGGTGGCCGTGTTGACCGCTTCAACAAGCGCTTCAGCATCCCGGGCAGCAAGTAAGTTGCCAGAAGAAGCCGCCTCAGGGCGGCTTTTTTGTGCCTCTCGCCAGCCTGAGCGGGACACAAAAAAGGGCGGAAGATTGCTTCCGCCCTTTTTATCAACTCAGTATTCCCACGTATCCGGGTCGATCCCCAGTTCACGCATAATCTCTTTCGCCGCTTCCGGGATCTCATCGCTGCGCTCTTTACGCAGGTCTTCATCGTTAGGCAACGGTTGTCCGGTAAAGGCATGCAGGAACGCTTCGCACAGCAGCTCGCTGTTGGTCGCGTGACGCAGGTTGTTCACCTGACGACGCGTGCGTTCATCGGTGAGGATTTTTAACACCTTCAGAGGAATGGAAACCGTAATTTTCTTTACTTGCTCACTCTTCTTACCGTGCTCAGCGTATGGGCTGATATATTCGCCGCTCCATTCAGCCATGAGATACCTTAATCCTCTGTTTATTAGTGAAGGGCCAGAATATTCCGCCCGGGCTATAATTGCGCGTAGTTTACCGTATGAGCGCGCTTTCTAACATGAGATAAGCCGCTACCGACGTGCGCTAATGCATATAATTTTAACGGCTATTTGCACTTTGCTCAATCTATACGCAAAGAAGTTTAGATGTCCAGATGTATTGACGTCTATTGTGACAATGTTTACTCTGGAGCCTGACTTTTCACCGATTCAGCCCAGGAACTTCCCAACATGACGCGTAAACAGGCCACCATCGCAGTGCGTAGCGGTTTAAATGACGACGAGCAGTACGGTTGCGTTGTCCCGCCGATTCACCTTTCCAGTACTTATAACTTCACCGGCTTTAATGAACCTCGCGCCCACGACTACTCCCGCCGCGGCAACCCGACGCGTGATGTGGTGCAGCGCGCCTTAGCGGAGCTGGAAGGTGGCGCCGGCGCGGTGCTGACCAATACCGGTATGTCGGCGATCCTGCTGGTGACGACGGTGTTCCTTAAGCCGGGCGATCTGCTGGTGGCGCCGCACGACTGCTACGGCGGCAGCTACCGTCTGTTCGACAGCCTGGCGAAGCGCGGCTGTTATCGCGTCCAGTTCGTCGATCAAAATGATGAGCAGGCGCTGCGGGCGGCGTTGGCGGAAAAACCGAAGCTGGTGCTGGTCGAAAGCCCAAGTAATCCATTGCTGCGGGTGGTGGATATTGCGAAAATCTGTGGTCTGGCGCGTGAGGCAGGCGCGGTGAGCGTGGTGGACAACACCTTCCTGAGCCCGGCGCTGCAAAACCCGCTGGCGCTGGGTGCCGATCTGGTGTTGCATTCTTGTACTAAATACCTGAATGGCCACTCCGATGTGGTTGCCGGGGTGGTGATTGCCAAAGATCCGGCGACTGTCACCGAACTGGCATGGTGGGCGAATAATATTGGCGTCACCGGCGGCGCCTTCGACAGCTATTTGTTGCTGCGCGGTCTGCGGACGCTGTCTCCGCGTATGGAAGTGGCGCAGCGCAATGCCCAGGCGATCGTTGAGTATCTGAAAACCCAGCCGCTGGTGAAAAAGCTGTATCATCCGTCGCTGCCGGAAAACCAGGGGCATGAAATTGCGGCGCGTCAGCAAAAAGGTTTTGGCGCAATGTTAAGCTTCGAGCTGGACGGTGACGAGCAGACGCTGCGCCGTTTCCTGAGCGGGCTGTCGCTGTTTACACTGGCGGAATCGCTGGGGGGCGTTGAAAGCCTGATTTCCCATGCGGCAACGATGACGCATGCCGGCATGGCGCCTGAAGCGCGTGCCGCCGCCGGAATTTCAGAAACGCTTCTGCGTATTTCAACCGGTATTGAAGATGGTGAAGATTTAATTGCCGACCTGGAAAATGGCTTCCGGGCAGCAAACGAGGAATAAAAATGAGTGTGATTGCGCAGGCAGGGGCGAAGGGTCGTCAGCTGCACAAATTTGGTGGGAGTAGTTTAGCGGATGCGAAATGTTACCTGCGCGTCGCGGGGATCATGAAGGAATATTCGCAGGCGGGCGACATGATGGTCGTCTCCGCCGCTGGCAGCACCACCAACCAGCTGATCAGCTGGCTTAAACTTAGCCAGAGCGATCGCCTTGCTGCGCATCAGGTTCAGCAGTCGCTTCGCCGTTATCAGACCGAGCTGATTGGAGGTCTGGTGGAGCCTGCGGCGGCGGATACGTTAATTGCCGCCTTCATCCATGACCTTGAGCGTCTGGCAGGATTGCTTGATGGCGGGGTTACCGAAGCGGTTTATGCGGAAGTGGTCGGCCATGGTGAAGTCTGGTCCGCGCGCCTGATGGCGGCGGTCCTTAACCAGCTGGGTATGGAAGCGGCCTGGCTGGACGCGCGCGCTTTCCTGCGTGCGGAACGCGCCGCGCAGCCGCAGGTGGATGAAGGATTATCTTATCCACTGCTGCAACAGCTGATGGCGCAACATCCGAATAAACGTCTGGTGGTGACCGGCTTTATCTCCCGCAACCAGGCCGGAGAAACCGTCCTGCTGGGCCGTAACGGGTCTGACTACTCCGCCACGCAGATCGGTGCGCTGGCGGGCGCCTCTCGCGTCACCATCTGGAGTGATGTCGCCGGGGTGTACAGCGCGGATCCGCGTAAGGTCAAAGATGCCTGTCTGCTGCCGCTGCTGCGTCTGGATGAAGCCAGCGAGCTGGCGCGTCTGGCCGCTCCAGTGCTCCACGCCCGCACGCTGCAGCCGGTGTCCGCCAGCGATATCGATCTGCAGTTACGCTGTAGCTATACGCCGGAACAGGGCTCTACGCGCATTGAGCGCGTGCTGGCCTCCGGTACCGGCGCGCGGATTGTCACCAGTCATGACGACGTCTGCCTGGTGGAGTTCCAGGTGCCGGCCAGCCACGATTTCAAACTGGCGCATAAAGAGCTGGACGCCTTGCTCAAACGCGCCCAGCTGCGTCCATTAGCCGTTGGCATCCATGCCGACCGCAAGCTGCTGCAGTTCTGTTATACCTCTGAGGTAGCCGACAGCGCGCTGAAGCTGCTCGATGAAGCGGGTCTGCCGGGCGAGCTGCGTCTGCGTCAGAAGCTGGCGCTGGTGGCGATGGTGGGCGCGGGAGTCACCCGTAACCCACTGCACTGCCATCGTTTCTGGCAGCAACTGAAAGGGCAACCGGTGGAGTTCACCTGGCAGTCCGAAGAGGGGATCAGCCTGGTGGCCGTGTTGCGCGCCGGGCCAACGGAAAGCCTGATCCAGGGTCTGCATCAGACCTTGTTTCGTGCAGAGAAGCGTATTGGCCTGATGCTGTTCGGCAAAGGGAACATTGGCTCCCGCTGGCTGGAGCTGTTTGCCCGCGAACAAACCACCTTGTCGGCGCGTACTGGCTTCGAGTTTGTTCTCGCCGGCGTAGTCGACAGTAAACGCAGCCTGCTGAACTACGACGGGCTGGATGCCAGCCGGGCGCTGGCCTTCTTCAACGATGAAGCGGTGGAGCAGGATGAAGAGTCGCTGTTCCTGTGGATGCGCGCGCATCCGTACGATGATTTAGTGGTGCTGGACGTCACCGCCAGCGAACAGTTGGCCGACCAGTACCTTGATTTCGCCAGCCATGGCTTCCACGTGATCAGCGCCAACAAGCTGGCGGGCGCCAGCAGCAGTGATAAATATCGCCAGATCCACGACGCGTTTGAGAAGACGGGTCGCCACTGGCTGTATAACGCTACCGTTGGCGCGGGTTTGCCGGTGAACCATACGGTGCGCGATCTGATCGACAGCGGCGATACCATCCTCGGTCTGAGCGGTATCTTCTCGGGAACGCTCTCCTGGCTGTTCCTGCAGTTTGATGGCACCGTGCCGTTCACCGACCTGGTGGATCAGGCCTGGCAGCAGGGGCTGACCGAGCCGGATCCGCGCGTCGATCTGTCCGGTAAGGATGTGATGCGTAAGCTGGTGATCCTCGCGCGGGAAGCGGGTTATGACATCGAACCGGATCAGGTCCGTGTGGAATCACTGGTCCCTGCACACTGCGAAGAGGGGTCGGTCGATCACTTCTTTGAAAATGGCGAAGAGCTGAACGAGCAAATGCTGCAGCGTCTGGAAGCGGCCCGCGAGATGGGGCTGGTGCTCCGCTACGTGGCGCGCTTTGATGCTAACGGCAAAGCACGCGTCGGCGTGGAAGCGGTACGCGAAGAGCACCCGCTGGCGGCGCTGCTGCCGTGCGATAACGTGTTCGCCATCGAAAGCCGCTGGTATCGCGATAACCCGCTGGTGATCCGCGGACCCGGCGCCGGGCGCGATGTGACCGCCGGAGCGATCCAGTCGGATATTAACCGTCTGGCGCAGCTGCTGTAGTTCCGAGAAAAAGACCAGGCGCTGCCTGGTCTTTTTTGTTAGTGCGCCGCAAAAACCGCTTTGGCGGCAAACAGGCCGTTGAGCGCCGCCGGGAATCCGGCGTAGACCGCCATCTGCATGATCACTTCCGTTATCTCCTCTTGTGTCAGGCCGACATTTAATCCTGCGGCAATGTGTACTTTCAGCTGTGGCGCGGCGTTACCCAGCGCGGTGAGCGCGGCAATAGTAGCGATTTCCCGGCTGCGTAAATCGAGCCCCGGCCTGGCGTAAATATCGCCGAAGGGGAACTCAATCAGATAGCGGGCGAAATCGGGGGCGATATCCTGCAGGCTGTCGACGACGGCTTCCCCGCCGCTGCCATCCACCCGCTGCAGCATTTCCTGACCGGTGATATAACGTTCGCTGGACATCGTTTTTTCCTCTCTGTGATGATGCGTTAAGAGGAAGGGTAGGGAAGTTTGCCGGACTTGAGTAATACCCTTTTCGTGATACCTTTTCAGTATGACAACTTCGCGATTACATTCCCTGGATATTCGCCTGCTGCGCGCCTTTGCCGTGGTGGCGGAAGAAAATAACATCAGCCGGGCGGCGCAGCGGTTATTTATCTCGCAGCCGCCGCTGAGCCGTCATATGCGTCAACTGGAAGCTCAACTAGGGGTGACGCTGTTTCAGCGCCACAGCAAAGGCCTGATCCTTACCGACGCGGGAAGAGAAGTGCTGGAGATTATTCGACCGATGCTGGCGCTCCAGGCGCGCACGCTGGCGGCATTGAGCCAGCTCTCCGCTCACTCGCCGCAGCCCTTGCGTCTGGGATTGACCACCGCCTTTGAACAGGGCATTTTCGCCGCCGTTGAATCTGCGCTGAGTAAACATACCCGCACGTTGCATATCACTCGCCACGCCTCGCCGGCGCTGGCTCAGCAGGTGCGCAAAGGCAAACTCGATGCGGCGCTGGTCGCGCTGCCGCTGAATACCGAAGGGCTGCACCTGCATCCTTTGCCGTATCATGAGCCGCTCATTGCGGCATTGCCCGCCTCCTGGCCGGAAGCCGCCAGCCCAGCGTTAGCGCTACGCGCGCTCAATCACCGACCGCTGTTCTGGTTTAAACGCGAGCGTAATCCCGATTTCTTTGACTACACGCGACGTATTTTCGACCGGGCTGGCTATTCCCCCGCTTACGTGGAGGAGCCTGCCGAACATGATGTACTGCTTGCGCGAATTGCGCGTGGCGAAGGCATGATCCTGCTGCCGGCGTCCTTTTCCGCGATCCAGCGTCAGGGGGTGGTGTTCTGTCCTGTCGCTGAAGGCGACAGCATGCCGTTAAGCCTTGGCGTGGTTTATGCGCCTCACCAGGCAGAATCCGTGCAGCAATGGCTTTCTCTGCTGGATGACCATCTGACGACTCGCTAGCCTCAGGCTGACTCTCGAGCCACCAGCTGTCCGGAAAGGGTAATGCGCTGGGTCGGCAGGGCAGGCTCTTTGATTTTGCGGATAATGAGCGAGGCAACCTGACGTCCTGTCTCTTCGCTGGCGGAAGAGACGTAAGTGAAGGATGGCGAGGTTAAATTCACGTGCATCATGTCTTCGAAACCCACCAGCGCCACCTGCTGAGTGAGAAAGACATCTTTTCCCACCGTGCGTCCAACCTGATGAATACCGCTGAGGCAGCCAATCATTGCATCCGGCGAGTGGCACAGCAGGGCGGTAATGGCATTATTTTTTTCCAGCAATTGGCGGGTGGCGATACTGGCGGCCTGGGTGTTGTCGCTGCAGGCGGGGGCAAATTCTTCCCGCACCGTCATGCCGTTTTTCTCCAGTGTGCTGAATAAGCCAAGCAGCCGCTGCTGACGGATCAGGTCGTTATCCTGTCCGCCGATGTAGGCGATGTAGCGATGGCCGCGCTCAATCAGATAACGGGTGGCGATGCTGGCGGCCTGGCGGTTATCGCGGACCACCTGATCATGGTGGCCGGTGAGCAGCGTTTGCGAGACCGCGACCAGCGGCAGCGGACATGCCTGTAAGGCCTCGGGCAACGCATTGCTGGTGGTGTTGGCATCAAGATATATCACGCCGGCGACGCCCTGCTGTTTAAACGACAGCAGGCAGCGGGCCAGATAGTCATGATCGTCGCGCGGCTGGCCGAGAATGACCATATAGCCCTGCTTTTCGAGCTCCTGGACGATATTCGCCATCACCTTGATGGAAAAACTGTCGTTGAAGTCGCGCAGGATCAGGCCGATCAGGTTGGTGGTGTTGGCGCGGAGATTAGCGGCGGCAACGTTATGCACATAGCCAAGTTCCTGGATGGCCGCGTTGACTTTTTCGATGGTCGCGTCGGAGATCTTCCCTTTCTGACGTAATACCAGCGAGACTGTTGAAACGGAGACGCCGGCCAGTTTCGCCACATCTATAATGCTGACTTTCTTCAAAATCGCTCCATGATAACGCGTGTATAACCGTCAGATCGCAGACATAGGCTTACCCACGGCAAGCCTATTTCCACACCATAACACCTTCTTGTTATTTGCCAATCATCCCCGACATGGTTTGTGCGATAAATTGCGCTCTGGCGCCAAAAATAATCTGGATGCCGTTATCGCCGACGAAGACCACCCCGCGCGCGCCGATGCCGTTGAGGCCATCTTTATCAACCGCATCGCGCTCAGCCACTTCCAGGCGCAGGCGGGTGATGCAGGCTCCGACGGAATCGATATTTTGTGAACCGCCGAGAAGATTGACGATCTCGGTCGCCAGCTCCGCATCGGTTTTATCATCGGCAGTGACCGTGATATCGGTGCGGCCCGGCGTTTTCACATCGAAACGGCGGATAACGAAGCGGAAGGTGAAATAATAAATCAGCCCCATCGGTACGCCAACAATCACCGCGTTGAGGAAGTGGGTTTGATAGCCGTTGAGCGACGGCAGAATACCGAAGGAGATATAGTCGATAAGCCCTGCGGAGAAAGATTTAGCGATATGCGCATGCAGGAGATACATCGTCATGTACGAGAGCCCCGCCATGATGGCGTTGAAGACGTACAGGATCGGCGCCACGAAGATAAAGGTAAATTCTACGGGCTCGGTAATGCCGGTCAGGAAACAGGTCAGCGCGGCGGAGAACAGGATACCGGCCGCGATTTTTTTATTCTTAGTATGCGCTTCGTGATACATCGCCAGACAGGCGGCCGGCAGCGCGAACAGCATCAGCGGGAATTCCCCCTGCATAAATTTACCGGCGTTTTGGTAGCTGTCGGAGCTAAAGGATTTCACCCCTTCTTCCAGCATCTTAAACCAGATGGTCTGGTCGCCGTGGATCACCTGGCCTGCCTGGGTGGTGTAATCGCCGAAAGAGTACCAGAAGGACGGATACCAGATGTGGTGCAGCCCCAGCGGGATCAGCGCCCGTTCAACGAGGCCGAAAATAAAGGTCGATGCGGCCTGGTTGTCGCCATTCACCACCATCGACAGTGAGTCGATACCGGCCTGGATATGTTGCCAGACATAAGGCAACAGCAGGCCAAGAATAAACGAGAGAAACGCCGTGGCGATGGCCACGAAGCGCTTACCGGAGAAGAAACCGAGGAATTCAGGCAACTGCATCGCATGGAAGCGGTTATAGCACCACGACGCGAGAATACCGCAGATAAGCCCGCCGAAAACCCCCATCTGCAGCGTCGGGATGCCGACGACCATGGCGTATTTTCCGCCCTGAGAGGCCATCTCCGGCGTAATGCCGAGCACAGTGCTGATGGTGATGTTGGTGATAAAGACGGAAACGGCTGCCGACAGCGCAGCGATGCCCGATTCTGATGCCAGCCCCACGGCTGAACCAATCGCGAACAGCATTGGCAGATTATCAAAAATGATGCCGCCGGCGTTCATCATCAGCGGCATATGGAATTTATCCCCGAAGGCCAACAGTAAGCCGGCGGCCGGGAGAAGCGAAATCGGCAGCATCAAGGCGCGGCCGATCATCGACAGTTTTGATAATGATTTTATGAACCCTGACCACAGACTCATGGTGATATCCCCGAATAGATTTTATAAGCATTATTGCGTAAGTAGAACGTTCTAGTAGAACGTTCTACTTAATGTGAACCAAGCTATAAACGGCTGCAATCACAATCGCTCTGGCAATCATGGGGAGATGTTGGTTTTTTGAACTGCTTCAAATTTCATCGGGTCGAATTCTTCCTGCACGGCATCAGTTCTGGTCGGAAGATGAATTTTTTTCATTTTAGAGGCCTATTCCTCACTCTTTACGCAGATTTTTCTATTGACGCCCGCGCGCTTTTCCGTCATTTTTACATCTGGACGTCTAAACGTATAGAAGTTCGCAATATAACAGCCATTACATGCGATTGATGAGGTAAGGTATGAGCTTTTTTCACGCCAATCAGCGGGAAGCCCTGAATCAGAGCCTGGCGGAAGTCCAGGGCCAGATTAATGTGTCTTTTGAATTCTTTCCGCCGCGCACCAGTGAAATGGAGCAAACCCTGTGGAAATCCATCGATCGCCTGAGCAGTCTGAAACCGAAATTTGTTTCGGTAACCTATGGCGCGAACTCTGGCGAGCGCGATCGCACGCACAGCATCATCAAAGGCATTAAAGAGCGAACCGGTCTGGAAGCAGCGCCGCACCTGACCTGTATCGATGCCTCTCGTGATGAGCTGCGTACTATCGCTCAGGATTACTGGAACAACGGTATTCGCCATATCGTCGCCCTGCGCGGCGACCTGCCGCCGGGCAGCGGTAAACCGGATATGTATGCCGCCGATCTGGTGACGCTGCTGAAAGAGGTGGGCGATTTCGATATCTCTGTCGCCGCGTATCCGGAAGTGCATCCGGAAGCGAAAAGCGCACAGGCGGATTTGCTGAACCTGAAGCGTAAAGTCGAGGCGGGCGCCAACCGCGCGATCACCCAGTTCTTCTTCGATGTGGAAAGCTACCTGCGTTTTCGCGATCGCTGCGTTTCGGCGGGCATCGACGTGGAAATCATTCCGGGTATCCTGCCGGTCTCCAACTTTAAACAGGCGAAAAAGTTTGCGGATATGACCAACGTCCGTATCCCGGTGTGGATGTCGAAAATGTTCGAAGGGCTGGATAACGACGCCGAAACCCGTCAGCTGGTGGGGGCGAATATCGCCATGGACATGGTGAAGATTTTAAGCCGGGAAGGGGTAAAAGATTTCCATTTCTACACCCTGAACCGCGCCGAGATGAGCTACGCCATCTGCCATACGCTGGGCGTGCGCCCGGCCTGAGTGCTTGCCGTTTCGCGCAGCCTGTGGGCGACGCGTCCGGCAGATAAACATAAAAAAACACCCGGCTGATGCCGGGTGTTTTGCTCTGGTTTATTCCCATTCCTGCAGGAAGCGCTGACCGTATTGGTCGGCCACCAACAGCGCGGCGTAGACCTGGTCGGAATCGACGCCGCCCGGCATATTGTGAATGGTTTCGCCTTCAGCGCAGGCGGCTTCCGCCACCAGGCGCATTTTGGTCGGGATGTCACCTTTGATATCCAGCTGCGCCAGGGTGATCGGCAGCCCAACGCTGTGGCACAGCGCGGCGACGGTCTCTATTTCGTCCACCAGCGCATTTTCCAGCACCAGCTGCGTCAGGGTACCGAACGCCACTTTTTCCCCGTGATAATAGTGGTGGGCGTCAGGGATGGCCGTCATGCCGTTATGAATCGCGTGCGCCGCCGCCAGACCGCCGCTTTCGAAACCCACGCCGCTCAGGTAGGTATTGGCTTCCACCACTCGCTCCAGCGCCGGGGTGACCACGTGCTGTTCGGCGGCCAGCATCGCTTTTTCACCCTCTTCGAGTAAGGTGTTGTAGCACAGCTCGGCCAGCGCCAGCGCCGCCTGAGTGCATTTCCCGCCCGCCATGGTGGTGGCGCCGCTACGGGAGCAGGCGCGGGCTTCGAACCAGGTGGCCAGCGCATCGCCAATCCCGGCGGCCAGCAGGCGGGCCGGTGCGCCGGCAACAATCTGCGTATCGACAATGACCATGTTGGGGTTGTGCGGCAGCATCAGGTAGCTGTCGAATTCCCCTTCGTCGGTATAAATCACCGAGAGCGCGCTGCACGGCGCATCGGTAGAGGCGATGGTGGGGGCGATCGCCACCGGCACATTCATAAAGTGAGCCAATGCTTTTGCGGTATCCAGCGTTTTACCACCGCCGATCCCCAGCACGGCGGTGCATTTCGCGCTGCCGGCGATATCGCGCAGGCGATTGATTTCATTATGCGAACACTCACCGCTAAACGGCGCGATTTCGGCCGCCAGGCCAGCATCGGCCAGGCTTTTACGCAGCATCTCTTCCGCAAACCCCAGTACGAACTTATCGCCGACTACCAGCCAGCGTTCGGCCAGCGGCTTCAGATAGTCGCCGAGGCGCTTGATAGCGCCTGCGCCCTGAATGTATTTGCCTGGTGATTGAATAATGCGATCCATTTCGATTCCTCCTCGATGACCGTGCTGCCGCCCGCAGGCGGCTCGCGGGTCCGGTTACAGGTTTAGCGTGCCAAAGGCGTTATTCCAGTCCTGTTCAAACTTCTCTATGGCTGACTCTACCGCAGGGGTGCCGAGCATTTGTTGCGCTACATCTAATGGAAGAGTGATGGCTTCGCAGCCGGCCAGCAGGCAATCCAGCGCCTGACGGGGCGTTTTGAAGCTCGCCGCCAGCACTTTGCTCTCGGGCGCATGCATTTCCAGCAGAGATTGCAGCTCCTGTACCATGCGGATGCCGTCCCCGCCCTGGGCGTCAACGCGGTTAACGTAAGGCGCGACGTACTTTGCGCCGGCCAGTGCGGCCAGCAGGCCTTGCGAAGCGCTGTAGACGGCGGTGCCAAGGGTCGGGATGCCTTCCTTCTTCAGCATTTTGATAGCGGCGAGGCCTTCGGGGGTCACCGGGATTTTAACCACAATGCCCGGCACGGCGTTGCTCAGGCGTTTAGCTTCTTCCACCATGCCCTGCGCATCGCGGCTCATAGTCTGCGCGAAGAGGGTGCCCTCCGGACCGATGGCTTTCTGCAGGCGTGGGAGCACGTCCCATACCGGGGTTTTACCGGCGGCGATAATGCTCGGGTTGGTGGTTACCCCGGCCAGCGGGTAGATGCGGGCCAGGCGTTCCACTTCGGCGACGTTGGCGGTATCCAGATAGAGTTCCATCGTGTTTTCCTCAATGCTTAATTCGATATTGTCGTTGAGGTAAGCATACGGCTTTCGTTCGAAGGACCGCCAGATGACAAATTTGCCAAAAACTGGATAAATGTACGCATCACGATTAAGGATGATTTAGATCACATTTATCGGCAATGGTGGGGTTATGCAGCAATAAAAGCGCGCACAAAAGTCAGGTTTAACACACAAAAATCTAGTTTTTGGCCGGAGAAGATATTTCCGTTAACTGGCTATGATACTGACGGCGGTATTCAGACGGCGAGCGCTCGGTGGTTTTGCGAAACAGGCGGCAGAAATAATTGCTGTCGGCGAAGCCGCAGGCGTGGGCGATATCTTTCACTTTCATATCGTGGCCCTTCAGCAGCATACGGGCCTGTTCAAGACGAATATGGTTCAGATATTCATTGAAGCCCATTGGCCCGCATTTCTGGAACAGGTGAGAAAGATAGTTGGGGGAGAGATAGAACGCCTGGGCCACCGATTCCCGGCTCAGCGGCTCTGCATAATGGGCGTCCATGTACTGGCGGATCGCCTCAAACAGCGCCTGGCTGCGCGAGGAGGTTTGCGCCTGGCTGCCGAGAAGGTCATGGCAGTGGCTGAGCAGGCTGACGACAATGCTGCGGGCGGTTTGCTGCTCCTGCGGCTGCATCCGGAGCTCATTGAGCGCCTGCAGCAGAAATGAACCGACGCGCGGCCCGCGGCGCAGCGCCTGCCGCTTTTCGACAACGGTTATCGCCTTGCCATTCCAGTGCTGCAGCGAGCACTCCAGCCGCTGCTTATCGAACAGGATACTTAACAGCAGGCAGGGCGCCTGCCACTGCGGGCAGTTCCAGCTATCGCCAGGGATATAAAGCACGTCGTTCGCCTCAAGAGGGCTGGCGTTTTCGCCGAGTACCCGGTCGGGCAACTGCCCATCGATGATGATGTTCAGACGGGGAAAATCAACCTGCACTACCGGCTCAGCAGGCGAGCGCATCTCGCCAGCAAAATAGACCCGGCCGATACCATTCTGCTTTTTTAGGAATGAATCAATAAGTTGATTGATATCGTTGTCCATCGTTCTTCCGTTCAGCGCATCACCTCTTTCATCATACCGGACATTTTTCCAGCGGTAAAAGCGCTTGCCAGTCACGCTTGCTTCCCAGATAGGGTATGTTATATCGTAACAATTTGTCGCCATTGATATCAAACTCAGGAGAGAGTAATGACCAGAAAGATCCCCCTGCTGGCCTTTGGATTCGGCATGGTGCTAGTCAGCGCCCAGGTGTTTGCCCACGGCAATCATAACCATGGCCCGGCGTTAACCGACGTCGAGCGTCAGGCCAGCGAAGGCATTTTTGCCGATACAGATGTGCAGGATCGCGCGCTGAGCGATTGGGAGGGCGTCTGGCAGTCGGTAAACCCGTATCTGCTCAACGGCGACCTTGACCCGGTGCTGGAGCAGAAGGCGAAAAAGCCCGGCGGCAAGAGCGTCGAGGAGTATCGCGCCTATTATAAGAAGGGCTACGCCACCGATGTGGAGCAGATTGGCATTGAAAATGATGTGATTGAGTTCCACGTTGGCGATGTTGTCAACAGCTGCAAATACCGCTATTCAGGCTACAAAATTCTGCATTACGCCTCCGGCAAGAAGGGCGTACGTTACCTGTTTGAGTGCCAGCAGGGCGATGCCAACGCGCCGAAATTTGTGCAGTTCAGCGACCATATCATTGGCCCGCGTAAATCGCAGCATTTCCATATTTTCATGGGCAATGAATCACAGGAGGCGTTGCTGAAAGAGATGGATAACTGGCCGACCTATTATCCATATGCGCTGCATAAAGAACAGATCGTTGATGAGATGCTGCACCACTAGAACAGGTGAAAATCCCCCGACCGGGCGGCCGGGGGAGAGAGACTTCGATTAGCCGGTGTTACGCATACCGGCGGCAACGCCGGCGATGGTGACCATCAGCGCTTGTTCAACGCGCGGGTCCGGGTCCTTGCCTGCTTCTTCGGCCTGGCGTGAACGGTGCAGCAGTTCCGCCTGCAGGACGTTCAGCGGGTCGGTATAGATATTACGCAGCTGGATAGACTCGGCGATCCACGGCAGGTCGGCCATCAGATGGGAGTCGTTGGCGATGGCCAACACGACGTTGATGTCGGCAGCCAGCAGCTTACGCAGCTCGGTACCCAGCGCCCACAGCTCCGGCTTCACCAGGCGCTGATCGTAGTACTCTGCCAGCCACAGGTCAGCCTTCGAGTAAACCATCTCCAGCATGCCGAGGCGGGTAGAGAAGAACGGCCAGTCGCGACACATTGCTTCCAGTTCACTCTGTTTTCCACCTTCGACCACCTTCTGCAGCGCGGCGCCAGCACCCAGCCAGGCTGGTAGCATCAGACGGTTCTGCGTCCAGGCGAAGATCCACGGAATAGCGCGCAGTGACTCGACGCCGCCGGTTGGGCGACGTTTTGCCGGGCGCGAACCCAGCGGCAGTTTGCCCAGCTCCTGCTCCGGGGTCGCGGAGCGGAAATAAGGGACGAAATCTTTGTTTTCACGCACGTAGCCGCGGTACATCTTGCAGGAGACGTCGGAAAGCTCAGCCATGATCTCGCGCCATTCGGCTTTCGGTTCCGGCGGCGGCAGCAGGTTGGCTTCCAGAATGGCGCTGGTATACAGCGACAGACTGCTGATGGTCACTTCCGGCAGGCCGTACTTAAAGCGGATCATCTCGCCCTGCTCGGTCACGCGCAGACCGCCTTTCAGGCTTCCCGGCGGCTGTGAGAGGAGCGCAGCGTGGGCTGGCGCACCGCCGCGGCCGATGGAACCGCCGCGTCCGTGGAACAGCGTCAGTTCGATACCGGCTTTCTCACAGGTTTTGATCAGCGCGTCCTGCGCCTGGTACTGCGCCCAGGAGGCGGCCATCACGCCAGCATCTTTGGCGGAGTCAGAATAGCCAATCATGACCATCTGCTTGCCCTGGATAAAGCCGCGGTACCAGTCGATATTCAGCAGCTGAGTCATGACATCGTTGGCGTTGTTCAGGTCGTCCAGCGTTTCGAACAGCGGGGCCACCGGCAGAGCAAAACCAATCCCGGCCTCTTTCAGCAGCAGATGAACCGCCAGCACGTCGGACGGCGTTTTCGCCATCGAGATCACGTAGGCGGCGATCGATCCGCGCGGCGCCTCGGCGATCACTTTGCAGGTGTCGAGGACTTCACGGGTCTCTTCGCTTGGCTCCCACTGGCGTGGCAGCAGCGGACGTTTGGAATTCAGTTCGCGGATCAGGAAAGCCTGTTTGTCAGCTTCTGACCAGCTTTCGTAATCGCCGATCCCGAGGTAACGGGTCATTTCCCCCAGCGCTTCGGTATGGCGAGTGCTTTCCTGACGGATATCAATACGCACCAGCGGTACGCCGAAAGACTTCACGCGGCGCAGGGTATCGAGCAGCTCGCCGTTGGCGATAATGCCCATGCCGCAGGCCTGCAGCGACTTATAGCAGGCGTACAGCGGCTCCCACAGCTGCTCGTTCTGAGTGATCAGTCCCGCCGGTTTCGGCAGCTTCTGACCTTTCAGGCGCGCTTCCAGCCAGGTCTGGGTCTCCATCAGCTGAGTGCGCAGTTTCTTCATCAGATAACGGTACGGTTCCTGAGCGCCCTCGGCGCCAGCCAGGGCGCGCAGCTCGTCGGTACACTCCACCATCGACAGCTCGGAGATCAGCACCTGCACGTCTTTGAGGAACAGGTCGGTCGCTTTCCAGCGGCTGAGCAGCAGCACGTGGCGGGTGATGTCGGCGGTCACGTTTGGGTTGCCGTCGCGGTCGCCGCCCATCCACGAGGTGAAGCGCACCGGGACGAAGTCCACCGGCAACTGATAGCCAAGGTTGGCTTCCAGCTGTTCGTTCAGCTCGCGCAGATAGTTAGGCACCCCTTCCCACAGGCTGTTTTCCACCACCGCGAAGCCCCATTTGGCTTCGTCGACCGGAGACGGGCGGTATTTACGGATCTCGTCAGTATGCCAGGACTGGGCGATCAGCTGGCGCAGACGGCGCATCAGCTGATGGTGTTCGTAGTCGGCGATGTCTTTATTGTCCAGTTGCTTGAGGCAGCTGTTCACTTCCACCATTTTATGGATCAGCGTCCGGCGGGTGATCTCGGTCGGGTGGGCGGTTAATACCAGCTCCAGAGACAGAGATTCCACCGCTTTTTTGATGGTGTCTTCGTTGAGATTGGGTTGGTCTTTGAGCTTTCTCAGGGTACGCGCAATGACTTCCGGATTGCTGGCCGCTTCGCCATTCGGCGAAATGCTGTGGTACTGCTCAGCGGTGTTCGCCAAATTCAGAAACTGGCTGAAGGCACGGGCAACCGGCAGCAGTTCGTCGTTAGACAAATTCTGCAGCGTGGTCAGCAGCTCCTGGCGGTTGGCTTCGTTGCCGGCACGTGAAGACTTGGACAACTTACGGATAGTTTCGACACGATCAAGAATATTTTCTCCCAATGCATCCTTGATGGTATCGCCCAGCACCTTGCCGAGCATACTGACATTACTACGCAATGCGGAATATTGTTCGTTCATGTTACCCCAGACACCCCATCTCATTTTATTTTGTTATATCCGCTGCGCTGGAACGTGAGCAACGGATAAGCAACCCGTCTTTTATAAAGCCACGTAAATACCCCCACGTCAATTACTGCGAAATCGCTTCAGCAAACGAGTAAATCGCCGTAATTTGCGAAATTTAATTCAGGGGTCGCTGGATAAGCATCGCTTATGGAAATGTGACGATCGTCACCGTTCCGCCCCGGGAGAACGGGGCGGAAAAAGAGGGCGATTTTAGTGCCAGCAGAAGTGATGAACCACCTGGCTAATCAGCTCCCGGGTCGGCTTGATAAAGCGCGTCTCCAGATACTCGTCAGGCTGATGGGCCTGATTGATGGAACCCGGGCCGAGAACCAGCGTCGGACACAGCGTCTGGATAAACGGCGCTTCGGTGCAGTAGTTCACCACGTCGGTCTGCGCGCCGAGCAGTTTCTCAACCACCTGTACCAGCTTATGGTCCGGCGGGCATTCGTAGCCGGGGATCGGCGGGTGCAGCTCTGAGACCGTCAGGCGGCCCGGCCAGCGCTCACTGACGGGCGCCAGCGCTTCGTCCAACAGACCATTAAGATCGTTGAGGGTCATCCCCGGCAGCGGGCGGATATCCATATGCAGTTCACAGCAGGCGCAGATACGGTTTGAGGCATCGCCGCCATGGATAGCGCCCAGGTTGAGGGTTGGGTAAGGGACCGTGAACGCCTCGAAGTGGTAGCGCTCTTTTAGCAGATCACGCAGCTGCATAATGCGGCCGATGGCGTCGTGCATCAGCTCAATCGCGTTGACTCCGCGCGCCGGATCGCTGGAGTGGCCGGACTGGCCCTGAATACGGATCGCGTTGGACATATGTCCTTTGTGGGCGCGGATCGGCTGCAGGGAGGTGGGCTCGCCGATGATGGCGCAGTCCGGGCGCAGCTGGGTGGTTTCGGCAAAATAGCGCGCGCCGGCCATGCTGGTCTCTTCGTCGGCGGTGGCCAGAATATATAGCGGTTTTTTCAGCGTGGTGACGTCGACATCGCGCAGGGCGTCGAGAATAAAGGCGAAGAAGCCTTTCATGTCAGCCGTGCCCAGGCCGTAGAGCTTGTTATCGTGTTCGGTGAGGGTGAACGGATCCCGCGTCCAGCGGCCATCATCGAATGGCACGGTATCGGTATGCCCGGCGAGCAGCAGGCCGCCGGCGCCGTGTCCGGTGCTGGCCAGCAGGTTGAATTTATGGCGCGTATCCGGCACCGGCTGTACCTCAACATTGAAGCCGAGATCGCGGAACCAGCCTGCCAGCAAATTGATTAAAGACTCATTGCTTTGATCGAGAGCCTCTTCGGTCGCGCTGATGGACGGTGTGGCGATCAACGCGCGGTAAATCTCGATAAAGGGCGGTAAATTGTTTTTCATTGTTGACACACCTTGGGTCGTGATAGTATCAATATTCATGCATTTATTGTGAATAAAAATACAATATCGTTGAGCGTAAGAAAACCCATCGAATGTAAGGAGATGCGCTTCCAATGTTAAATACGCTGATTGTGGGTGCCAGTGGTTATGCCGGCGCAGAGCTGGTGACCTATATCAATCGTCATCCGCATATGAACATAACCGCTTTGACGGTCTCCGCGCAAAGCAATGATGCTGGAAAATTAATTTCCGACCTGCATCCGCAGCTCAAAGGCATTGTCGATATGCCGCTGCAGCCGATGTCCGATATCAGCGAATTCAGCGCTGGCGTGGACGTGGTGTTTCTCGCCACCGCGCACGAAGTGAGTCACGACCTGGCGCCGCAGTTCCTTGCCGCTGGCTGCGTGGTGTTCGATCTTTCCGGTGCCTTCCGCGTTAACGATGGGGCGTTCTACGAAAAATATTACGGTTTCACTCATCAACATCCCGACCTGCTCAAACAGGCGGTGTATGGTCTGGCGGAGTGGAGCGCGGATGCGCTTAAAGAAGCGCAGTTAATCGCGGTGCCTGGCTGCTATCCGACGGCGGCGCAGCTGTCGCTGAAGCCGCTGATTGAGGCCAATCTGCTGGATCTGAACCAGTGGCCGGTGATCAACGCCACCAGCGGGGTGAGCGGCGCGGGTCGTAAAGCCGCGATCGGCAATAGTTTCTGTGAAGTGAGCCTGCAGCCATACGGCATATTTAACCATCGCCATCAGCCGGAGATTGCCAGCCACCTCGGGGCAAAGGTGATTTTTACCCCGCACCTGGGTAATTTTAAGCGCGGTATCCTTGAAACCATTACCTGCCGCCTGAAGCCGGGCGTCGGCCACGCGCAGATCGCAGCGGTTTACCAGCAGGCTTACGCCGATAAACCGCTGGTACGTTTATATGATAAAGGCGTACCCGCATTGAAAAGCGTCGAGGGTCTGCCATTCTGTGATATCGGTTTTGCCGTGCAGGACGACCATCTCATCGTCGTCGCAGCAGAAGATAACCTGCTGAAAGGCGCCGCAGCGCAGGCAGTGCAGTGCGCGAATATTCGTTTCGGCTTCGCTGAGACGCAGTCTCTTATTTAAGGTGTGATGATGAACCCATTAATTATCAAACTCGGCGGCGTATTACTCGATAGCGAAGAAGCGCTGGAGCGCCTGTTTACCGCGCTGGTTAATTACCGTGAAGCGCACCAGCGTCCGCTGATTATTGTCCACGGCGGCGGCTGTGTGGTGGATGAGCTGATGAAACAGCTCAATCTGCCGGTGCAGAAGAAAAATGGCCTGCGGGTTACGCCAGCCGATCAGATTGACATTATTACCGGCGCGCTGGCGGGAACGGCCAACAAAACGCTGCTGGCATGGGCGAAAAAACATGGTATTTCCTCGGTAGGCCTGTTCCTCGGCGATGGCGATAGCGTGAAGGTCACGCAGCTGGATGCCGAGCTGGGCCATGTCGGGCTGGCGCAGCCGGGCTCCCCGGCGCTGATCAACACCCTGTTGGCGGGCGGTTACCTGCCGGTGGTGAGCTCTATCGGGGTGACCGATGAAGGCCAGCTGATGAACGTCAATGCTGACCAGGCGGCGACAGCGCTGGCGGCCACCCTGGGGGCGGATCTGATCCTGCTGTCTGATGTCAGCGGTATCCTCGACGGTAAAGGACAGCGTATTGCCGAGATGACCGCCGAGAAAGCGGAGCAGCTGATCGAGCAGGGCATTATCACTGACGGCATGATTGTTAAAGTGAATGCGGCCCTTGACGCCGCACGTGCCCTGGGCCGTCCGGTGGATATCGCCTCCTGGCGTCACGCCGAGCAGCTGCCAGCGTTATTTAACGGCACGCCGATCGGCACACGTATTCTGGCTTAAGATTTCATGCCCGGCGGCGCGTCGTCTGCCGGGCTTACAGACTGTAGGCCGGGCGGCACAATGCCGCCGGCAGAACTAACGAATAAAGGAAGCATGTTATGGCACTTTGGGGCGGGCGTTTTACACAGGCAGCAGATCAACGGTTCAAACAGTTCAACGACTCGTTGCGCTTCGACTATCGTCTGGCGGAGCAGGATATCGTTGGCTCTGTCGCCTGGTCGAAAGCGCTGGTAACGGTCGGCGTTCTGAGTGCCGCGGAACAGCAGCAGCTGGAAGAAGCGCTGAACGTGCTACTGGAAGAGGTGCGCGCCAATCCGCAGCAAATCCTCGCCAGCGATGCCGAAGATATTCACAGCTGGGTGGAAGGCAAGCTGATCGATAAAGTGGGCCAGCTGGGCAAGAAACTGCACACCGGGCGCAGCCGTAACGACCAGGTCGCCACCGATCTTAAACTGTGGTGCAAAGATACCGTTGTCGAACTGCTGTCGGCGAATCGCCAGCTGCAGAGCGCGCTGGTGGAGACCGCCCAGCATAACCAGGACGCGGTGATGCCGGGGTACACTCACCTGCAGCGCGCGCAGCCAGTGACGTTCGCACACTGGTGTCTGGCCTACGTTGAAATGCTGGCGCGTGACGAAAGCCGCCTGCAGGACGCGCTGAAGCGCCTTGACGTCAGCCCGTTGGGCTGCGGCGCGCTGGCGGGGACGGCGTATGAAATCGACCGCGAGCAGCTGGCCGGCTGGCTGGGCTTTGCCTCTGCCACCCGCAACAGCCTCGACAGCGTTTCCGATCGCGACCATGTTCTGGAGCTGCTTTCTGATGCGTCTATTGGCATGGTGCATCTGTCGCGCTTTGCTGAAGATCTGATTTTCTTTAACTCCGGCGAGGCGAACTTCGTCGAGCTTTCTGATCGCGTGACCTCCGGCTCCTCCCTGATGCCGCAGAAGAAAAACCCGGACGCGCTGGAATTGATTCGTGGTAAATGCGGCCGCGTGCAGGGTGCGTTGACCGGCATGATGATGACGCTGAAAGGGCTGCCACTGGCCTACAACAAAGACATGCAGGAAGATAAAGAGGGGCTTTTCGACGCCCTGGATACCTGGCTCGACTGCCTGCATATGGCGACCCTGGTGCTGGATGGCATCCAGGTGAAACGTCCGCGCTGTGCGGAAGCGGCGCAGCAGGGCTATGCCAACGCGACAGAGCTGGCAGATTATCTGGTGGCGAAAGGCGTTCCGTTCCGTGAAGCGCACCATATTGTTGGTGAGGCGGTAGTCGAAGCCATTGCGCAAGGGAAACCGCTGGAAGCGCTGCCCCTGGCCGATCTGCAGAAATTCAGTCCGGTCATCGCAGACGATGTTTATCCGATTCTGTCTCTGCAGTCCTGCCTCGATAAACGCGCAGCGAAAGGCGGCGTCTCGCCGCAGCAGGTGGCGCAGGCTATCAGCGACGCGAAAGCGCGCCTGAGCTAATTCTCTGGCATCCGCCTTTCTGAACCCGGCCGAGCCTGACGACGCCGGGTTTTTTATGCAAAAAAAAAGCGGACACAAGGTCCGCAAAAGTTCACGTTGGCTTTAGTTGTTCGGGTAGAGAAACAGTGTGACGGGCCAATGATTTTCACAGGTTTACCGTCTCTATGGGCGTATTATTGAACAGAAAGCTTGATAGGGATAATCGTTCGTTGCTATGCTATCTATCGCCATGGACTATCGTGGCGATGGAGGATGAATAATGAATATTCGCGATCTTGAATACCTGGTAGCGCTCGCCGAACACCGCCACTTCCGGCGGGCGGCTGACTCATGCCACGTGAGCCAACCGACGCTCAGCGGACAGATCCGCAAGCTCGAGGATGAACTTGGCGTCATGCTGCTGGAGCGCACCAGCCGTAAGGTTCTGTTTACCCAGGCGGGGCTGTTGCTGGTGGATCAGGCGCGTACCGTGTTACGCGAAGTAAAAGTGCTCAAGGAGATGGCAAGCCAACAAGGGGAAACCATGTCCGGGCCGTTGCACATCGGCTTGATCCCGACAATTGGCCCGTACCTGCTGCCGCAAATCATTCCGATGCTGCACCAAACCTTTCCGAAACTGGAAATGTACCTGCACGAAGCGCAGACCCATCAGCTACTGGCTCAGCTCGACAGCGGTAAGCTCGACTGCGCCATTCTGGCGCTGGTCAAAGAGAGCGAGGCCTTTATCGAGGTGCCGCTGTTTGATGAGCCGATGATGCTGGCTATCTATGAGGATCACCCGTGGGCGAACCGCGACCGCGTGCCGATGTCGGATCTGGCTGGTGAAAAGCTGCTGATGCTGGAGGATGGCCACTGCTTGCGCGATCAGGCGATGGGCTTTTGCTTTGAAGCGGGAGCGGATGAAGATACCCACTTCCGGGCGACCAGTCTGGAAACGCTACGCAATATGGTGGCGGCAGGCAGCGGCATTACCTTGCTGCCTGCGCTGGCGGTACCGCAGGAAAGAAAACGCGATGGCGTGGTCTATCTGCCGTGCATTAAGCCAGAGCCAAGACGAACCATCGGCCTGGTTTACCGTCCCGGCTCCCCGCTGCGCAGCCGCTATGAACATCTGGCGGAGGCCATCCGCGGTACGATGGATGGCCATTTCGACAAGGCGTTAAAACAGGCGGTTTAAGCCGTTCAGCGCGGCGACCCGATACGCTTCCGCCATGGTCGGGTAGTTAAAGGTGGTGTTGACGAAGTACTCAATGGTGTTACCACCACCTTTCTGCTCCATGATCGCCTGGCCGATATGAATGATTTCGGCTGCGCGTTCGCCAAAGCAGTGAATGCCGAGGATCTCCTTGGTCTCTCGATGGAACAGGATCTTCAGGGTTCCCACGCTCATGCCAACGATTTGCGCCCGCGCCAGGTGTTTAAACTGGGCGCGACCCACCTCATACGGCACTTTCATTGCCGTCAGCTGCTGCTCGGTTTTCCCGACGGAGCTGATTTCCGGAATGGTGTAGATCCCGGTTGGGATATCTTCAATCAGATGCGCTGAGGCTTCGCCTTTCACCAGCGCCTGGGCGGCAATGCGCCCTTGATCGTAGGCGGCAGAAGCCAGGCTTGGATAGCCGATGACATCGCCAACCGCATAGACGTGCGGGAGGGCGGTCTGGTACATGCTGTTGACCTTCAGCTGGCCGCGGCTGTCAGTCTGCAGACCGATGTTTTCCAGCGCCAGGGTGTCGGTATTGCCGGTGCGCCCGTTGGCGTACAGCAGGCAATCGGCCTTCAGCTTTTTGCCGGACTTCAGGTGCATGATCACACCGTCATCCACCCCCTCAATTTTCTCATACTCCTCGTTGTGGCGAATGACCACGCCGCTGTTCCAGAAGTGATAAGAGAGCGAGTCTGACATCTCCTGATCGAGGAAGGCCAGCAGACGATCGCGGGTGTTGATCAGATCGACCTTCACCTCCATGCCGCGGAAGATCGAGGCATATTCGCAACCGATCACCCCGGCGCCGTAAATGATCACGTGGCGCGGCTCATGCTGCAGGCTGAGAATCGAATCGCTGTCATAGATGCGCGGGTGGTGGAAATCGACATCGGCCGGATGATAGGGACGTGACCCGCAGGCGATAACGAATTTCTCCGCGGTCACCGTCTCGACCGTGCCGTCATGGCATTCCAGCGCCAGAGTATGTTCATCAACGAAGTGCGCGTTGCCCTGCAGAATTTCACAGTGGTTGCGCTCATAGAATCCCTGGCGCATATGAGTCTGCTGGTTGATGACGCTGTCGGCATGGTTGAGGATGTCGGCGAAAGAAGAGCGAAGAAGGCGGGAGTGGTCGCTGTAGAGGGGGTTTTGGTTAAACTCGATAATACGGCTGACGGCATGGCGGAGGGCTTTCGACGGGATGGTGCCCCAGTGGGTGCAACCGCCGCCGACATTATGGTAGCGCTCAATGACGGCAACGCGTACTCCCTGTTTCACCAGCCCCATGGCGGCGCCTTCGCCGCCAGGACCGGAACCAATCACTATTGCATCATAATCCCAAGAGTGTGACATGGCATTACTCACCTGTTTTATACATAAAATAAACACGATGATAACATTCGCTGCGCTTTAACCCAATTATCGTTGTGCTTTTTTGCGGCATAAAAGCAGAAACGGCTCGTAAACAATCATTCACAATCCAGTGCAAACCGATTAGTTTTAATCTCTGGTATAGTGCCAGCAGGGCTATTGGAAGGATTCATACATCGTGATGGGCGTAAGAGCACAACAAAAAGAAAAAACCCGCCGTTCGCTGGTGGAAGCAGCATTCAGCCAACTTAGCGCTGAGCGGAGTTTCGCCAGCCTGAGCTTGCGCGAAGTGGCGCGGGAAGCTGGGATCGCGCCGACGTCCTTTTATCGTCATTTTCGCGATGTCGATGAGTTAGGCCTGACGATGGTAGATGAGAGCGGACTAATGCTGCGCCAGCTGATGCGCCAGGCGCGCCAGAGAATTGCTAAAGGCGGCAGCGTGATCCGTACCTCGGTCTCCACCTTTATGGAGTTTATCGGTAACAACCCGAACGCCTTCCGCTTGCTGTTGCGAGAGCGCTCGGGAACCTCTGCGGCGTTTCGCGCCGCCGTCGCGCGCGAGATCCAGCACTTTATCGCGGAACTCGCCGACTATTTAGAACTCGAAAACCATATGCCGCGCGCCTTCACCGAAGCGCAGGCTGAAGCTATGGTCACCATCGTCTTTAGTGCTGGCGCGGAAGCGCTGGATGTCGGCCCTGAACAGCGCCGACAGCTGGAAGAACGGTTGGTGCTGCAGCTCAGAATGATCTCGAAAGGCGCGTATTACTGGTATCGCCGTGAACAAGAAAAAATGTCACATCATTCCGAATAACGTGAAGGACGAGCAATGAAACACTCAGTTCAAGATAAAGGTACGCTGCTGCTGGCGCTGATTGCCGGGTTATCCATTAATGGCGCCTTTGCGGCGCTGTTCAGTTCGATAGTTCCGTTTTCCGTCTTCCCGGTTTTATCCCTGCTGCTGACGGTCTACTGTCTGCATCAGCGCTATCAGAATCGCAGTATGCCCGTTGGGCTTCCAGGCCTGGCCGCCGCCTTTTTTATTCTCGGGGTGCTGTTGTACAGCACCGTCGTGCGTGCGGAGTATCCGGATATCGGCTCTAACTTCTTCCCGGCCGTCCTGTCAGTCGCGATGGTCTTCTGGATCGGTTACAAGATGCGTAACCGCAAAGATACGGCAGCCGAGTAAGCCGCCAACGGTAAAATACCGGCAATATGACGTTGCCGGTTTTTTTTGGCCTATTTCAGGGTCAGCAGGACGCCGCACTCCATGTGATGGGTGTACGGGAACTGATCGAACAGCGCCAGTCGGGTGACGTTGTGCGTCTGGCTTAACGTCTCCAGATTGCGGCACAGCGTTTCCGGGTTGCACGAAATGTACAGAATGCGCGGATAGGCCTGCACCATTTTTTCCGTTTCGCTGTCCAGTCCACTGCGCGGCGGATCGACGAAAATGGTCTCGCACTGATAGCTCTGCAGATCGATACCCTGCAGACGGTTGAACTCCCGCACGCCATTCATCGCCTGAGTAAACTCTTCCGCCGCCATGCGGATAATCTGCACGTTGTCGATATGGTTAGCGGCGATGTTGTACTGCGCCGCAGCCACCGACGGTTTGGCGATTTCGGTGGCCAGCACGCGATCAAAATTACGTGCCAGCGCCAGCGAGAAGTTACCGTTGCCGCAGTACAATTCCAGCAGGTCACCGGTCGCCTCTTTGGTGACATCCAGCGCCCACTCCAGCATCTGAATGTTCATGGCCGCGTTCGGCTGGGTAAAACTGTTTTCCACCTGACGGTAGATCATTTCTCGACCGCCAACCGGCAGGCGTTCATCTATATAGTCCTGATCGAGCTCGATTTTGGTTTTGGTCGCCCGTCCAATTAGATGCACATTGAGTCCCTGGGCTCGCAGGGCGTCACGCAGCGCCTCCGCTTGCTCACGCCAGGCATCATCCAGCTTTTTATGATACAGCAGCGAGACGACCGCCTGGTTGCTGAGGGTGGTCAGATAGTCAATCTGGAACAATTTATGGCGCAGCACGGGATTGTTGCGTACGCCCTCCAGCATGGCGGTCATCAGCTGATTGATAAGCGCGCTGGCTGCCGGAAAGCTGTCAACGCGAATCCGCGACCGGGTCTGCTGATCGAAAATAATATGGTACAGATCGTCGCCATCGTGCCACAGACGGAACTCGGCACGCATCCGGTAGTGGCTGACCGGCGAACGAAACACTTCCGGAACCGGCGCGGCAAAAGGCGCCATCATGGTTTGCAAACGGACGACTTTTTCTGCCAGCTGCGCTTCGTATTGTTCGGTAGGAAGGTGTTCGGGGGTCATGATGCATCCTGAATAAAATAAGTACGCGGGGATTGTAGGGAAAGCGCCGGGGATGTCCAGCCTCGAATGTGGCGGGAAATATAATTAGCAGTCTGGACATCTATATGATTCTAATTGTAGCATTCGCCTACCGGTCCTGTGAGTTAAAAGGGAACCCAGTGGAAATCTGGGGCTGACGCGCAGCGGTAAGGAAGGTGAGAAATGAGTGCACTCGGTGCAGACACTGCGGTTAGCCGTGGGAAGTCATTATTTCTTGAAACAGCCTCCAAGCCCGAAGACCTGCCGGAATACGTCGCACTGGGTTTTATCGTCGCGAGCAACTGATAAAACCTGCGGCATCCTTTTTCTGTTTCGGATGCTTTTACAATGATTAAAAAAGCTTCGCTGATGACGGCCTTATCCGTCACGGCATTTTCCGGCTGGGCGCAGGATAGCAATTCAGATACGTTGGTGGTGACAGCAAACCGTTTTCAACAGCCGGTCAATACCGTGCTGGCGCCGACTGATATAGTGACGCGCGATGACATCGACCGCTGGCAATCCAAAGATTTAAACGATGTCATGCGTCGTCTTCCCGGGGTCGATATTGCCCGCAACGGCGGCATGGGGCAGAGCGCTTCGCTGTATGTTCGGGGGACGGAGGCTCGCCACGTGCTGGTGCTGATCGACGGTGTGCCGATGGCGCGTCCGGGGATCTCCAATGGCGTGGATATCAGTCAGATCCCTATCTCACTGGTCCAGCGGGTGGAATACATCCGTGGGCCGCGCTCCGCAGTCTACGGCTCCGGAGCGATCGGTGGGGTGGTGAACATTATCACCATGACCGACGCTGAGCGTTCGCAAATTAACGCCGGCGCAGGGACGAACGGCTATCAGTCCTACGATGGCGCCTTTAACAAGCGGTTTGGCGATACGCTGGTTACCGCTGCCGGCGCCTATCAGACCACCAAAGGGTTTAACGTTCAGCCAAACTCCTCTTATAGTGGCGACAGCGATCGCGACGGCTACCGCAATAAAATGCTGTGGGGCGGGGTACAACATCAGTTCGATGACAACTTCTCAGGTTTTTTCCGCGGCTATGGTTATTCCGCCAACGCTGATTATGACCAGGGCAACTGGGGCTATGCAGGCGGAAACGATGAAGACCAGTCTTATACCCAGTCCTGGGATACCGGTCTGCACTACCACTCCGGGATTTACTCCTCTCAGCTGATTGCTAACTATCAGCGTATCAAAGATTACAACTACAGCAGCGACGCTGGCCGCTATGCCGCGGGCACTACCCTGGATGATATGGAACAGCGCTATATCCAGTGGGGAAATAATGTTGTGGTGGGTCATGGTGCGGTGAGCGGCGGCGTTGACTGGAAACAAGAGAAGCTGAAATCCAGCGGAACGACCAGTACCGACGTATATAAGCGTGATACCACCGGTCTCTATCTGACGGGCCAGCAGCAGATTGATAGCGTGACGCTGGAAGCTTCCGGCCGTGAGGATCATGACGAGCAGTTTGGCTGGCACGGAACCTGGCAGACGGCGGCAGGCTGGGAGTTTATCGACGGTTATCGGACAACGCTTTCGTACGGCACAGGATTCCTCGCCCCCTCCCTCGGGCAGCAGTACGGTGCAGAACGCTTTGGCATCGCCTCTAACCCGAACCTGAAACCCGAGGAGTCGAAGCAATGGGAAGCGGGCCTCGAAGGGTTAACGGGGCCGCTCGACTGGCGCCTCTCCGCGTATCGCTATGAGATTCAGAACCTCATCGATTACGACAACAACGCCTATTACAACGTCAAGTCTGCGACGATCAAGGGGCTGGAGTGGACGGGGAATGTCACCACCGGGCCGGTGGAGCATCATCTGACGCTGCAGTATGTTGACCCTCGCGATGACGAAACCAACAAGATCCTCTATCGCCGGGCGAAGCAGCAGGTGAAATACGAGCTGAACGGTCAGGTCTACGATCTGGGGTGGGATGTGACGTATCACTACATCGGCAAGCGTTACGATTATGACTACGACAACTCGCGTACCGTCAATATGGGTGGGTTGAGTCTCTGGGATGTCGGTTTATCGTATCCCGTCACCTCACACCTGACAGTTCGTGGTAAAATAGCCAACCTGTTCGATAAAGATTACGAGACAGTTTATGGCTACCAATCTGCAGGACGGGAATACACCTTGTCTGGCAGCTACACCTTCTGATCCACGTCCCACCGTGCTGGTGTTTGATTCCGGCGTCGGTGGGTTGTCGGTTTATAATGAGATTCGGCAGCTGCTGCCGAATCTGCATTACATCTATGCTTTTGATAACGTCGCTTTCCCGTACGGTGAGAAGAGCGAGGAGTTTATCGTTGAGCGCGTTGTGGAAATCGTGACTGCCGTTCAGCAACGCTATCCACTGGCGCTGGCGGTGATCGCCTGCAACACCGCCAGTACCGTCTCGCTACCCGCCCTGCGTGAAAAGTTCGCCTTCCCCGTCGTTGGCGTGGTGCCGGCGATTAAGCCCGCCGCCCGCTTAACGGCGAACGGCATTGTTGGCCTGCTGGCGACCCGCGGTACCGTTAAGCGTCCTTACACCCGTGAGCTGATCGACCGCTTTGCCAATGAATGTCGGATTGAAATGCTGGGGTCGGCGGAGCTGGTGGAACTGGCGGAAGCGAAACTGCACGGCGAGCCTGTGCCGTTAGAAGAGCTGCGCCGTATCCTGCGCCCGTGGCTGCGGATGCAGGAGCCGCCGGATACGGTGGTGCTGGGCTGTACCCACTTTCCTCTTTTACAGGAGGAGCTGCAGCGCGTTCTGCCGGAGGGCACGCGACTGATCGATTCTGGCGCGGCGATTGCCCGCCGCACCGCCTGGCTGTTGGAGCATGAAGCACCGGATGCGAAGTCCAGTGACGAGAATAAGGCATTCTGCATGGCGCTGACGGCAGAAACAGAACAACTTTTACCCGTTCTGCATCGCTATGGCTTCTCGACGCTGGAAAAATTACCGCTTTAAGGGTGTTTTGCACAAAAAAGAGACGGTTGAATAATTTTTTGAAAACAGGGCTTGTCAACGTCTCAGAACTCCCTATAATGCGCCTCCACTGACACGGAACAACGGCAAGCAAGCCGCCGGGTCAGCAGGGTTTCGGCGATGAAGTTCAATGCTGAAAACCGACAGAGAAAAGCAAAATAAGCGCTTGACTCTGCATGAGGAAAACGTATTATACGGGACCTCGCAACGGTGAGCTGAAAGCCGCGTTGCAACTGCTCTTTAACAATTTATCAGACAATCTGTGTGGGCACTCAAAGTGACATGGA